>NZ_JBFAJA010000161.1:0-16116 GCF_040654975.1 Dactylosporangium sp. NPDC050588
AACGCAGAAGGCCGCTAATCTAGCGAAGATCGTCTAGCCGGAGCTGTCACGCATCATCTGACGCTGATCCGTAACGGATCAACTGGAGCCCGACACAAGGTTGAGGGCTTTGTGAGGGCTTCGGGCACTGCCTGTGTCGGCGAATGACAGGCATGTGCGCATCCTGATCGTCGTAGGCGCACTGTAAGCCGAGATGTCATGCTACTGACGACTTGTAGCGGCTGTTCACGGTTGCGACACAGCCACCGCTAGTTGTGATGACCGATTAGCACCGATCTATAACATTCCCTTGAACACGATCGGGCGGCACCGAACCCAGGGTTCTAGCGCAACGGATCGTAGTGTCGTAAGGTCTACCGTTCGCTCCGTCAGGATGGTCTAAGAGCTTGCCGGGAGTGAAGAAACTTAAGCGCGGGTCAATCGGAGGGGCAATATGGCGCGATACAATCTGAATGGACTCGGGTCAACCGAGTTTGAGTCGCTTGCCCAAGCACTTATCAAGAAGGTCATCGGGAACGGGACCATCACGTTCGGCGCTGGCCGTGATGGCGCCCGGGAAGCGAAATTCAGCGGACGCGCGCCATACCCTTCCAGGGCGGAACAGTGGCGTGGCGAATGGATATTCCAGGCTAAGTTTCACGACACGGAGTTGCTGGGAGTTGATAAGGCTCGCCAAGCGCTGCTCGCGGATATTCCGAGGGAGCTTGAGAAAATAACTACAAAGTTCAAGCACCCTTGCGATAACTACGTGATGATTACAAACGTCCCACTTACTTCGGTTCCTGAGACTGGAACCCACGCTCTAGGGTCCTTGGCGTTCAATAAGAATCGCAGGTATGTCAAGAAATTTGCGCTTTGGGGCGCCGACGATATTGCTCGAATGCTTGATCAATACCCAGAAATTCGTACAGCTTACCTGCAGTTTTTGACCCCAGGCGATTTGATTGCTCAACTTCTAGGCGATCGCATCAAGCGAAGCGACGAGATCGCCAAAACAATGCAGTCCTATATTCGTACCGCATTTACCCGCGAGCAAGATGCGCAGCTAGATCAAGCGGGCGACGTGACTGACGATCCGGTGAGGCTCCAACAAGTGTTCTTTGACTTGTCGGCTGTTCCCGTAGAGGACTTGAGCAGGTTCGCAAATCTTAAGCTCAACAGAATCGTAAGAATAGCTAGCGGCGGCACACCGCGCAAATACCCCGTCGTGCGTTTAATGCTCTCTGAGGCAGTCAGTCAAGTGGCGATAATTGGCGGTCCAGGAGAGGGAAAGTCGACTGTTGGCCAATACTTGGCACAGCTCCATCGCGCGACCTTACTCAAGAAGGTGGACGAGGTAGCACTTGACGGAGAGTACTTTCCTTCGGTGCCCAGAATTCCTTTCCGCGTACTTCTTAAAGATTATGGCCAGTGGCTTGCTCAGCAGATTGAGATTGATCCCACGAGCGGGCCATTGGATGAGTTCATATGTGAAACTATCAAGGCGCTATCGGCGAGATCGATTACACCTAACGAATTCCATGACGTTCTTCGCAAGAATCCAATTTTGCTAATTCTTGACGGGCTCGACGAGGTTACGGATGTCACGCATCGTAAAGTGGTTCTAGGACGCATTAAGGAATTCACCGACCGATGCCTTATGGACTATGATGCAGACATTCAAATTCTCGGCACCAGCAGGCCTACCGCATACGTTGAGCAGTTCGATCCAGAAGCTTACGCCCACTTTCAACTTTCTAAGTTGGAATCCTCGCAGGTGTTGTCCTACATTAAGAGATGGGTAAAGGCTAAGAAATTTGATGACAGCAAGGCTGAACGCGTTTTAGAGGGAATGAAGGACTGCGTCACGGATCCTCAAATTAGCGCAATGACCACAACCCCGCTTCAAGCGACGATTCTAGCAGTCATTATTGCGCTCGGAGGTACACCTCCACAGCAACGAGAAGCCTTGTTCAATGAATATTTAGAGGTGATCTATAAGAGAGAGACTGCTAAGGGGAGAAACATAATGCAATCCGACAAGGACCGACTCATCGGACTGCATAAATTCATAGGTTACACACTTCATGAGCGGGCAACGCATGCCAATGAGATGGCAGCTTACCTGGATAAGAAGTCCTACACGAAGCTAGTTCGTTCGTTCATACGGTTTAAAAATCCGTACCTTCCAGAAGACATATACGCAGCGGAGATCAAAGCTATTACCCACGATGCCGGCGATCGTCTCGTTCTGATTGTTGAGCCTGTAGAGGATCGGTATGGTTTCGAACTACGATCGATTCAAGAGTTCTTCGCCGCATGCCATCTGGTAGACACCTCTAAAACCACAAGCCAGCGATTCGAGCGTTTCGGTGTTATCTGCACATTGGCTCACTGGCGCAATGTTGCACTCTTCTTTGCAGGACGTGTTGGGCGCAACTTTGAAGGCGAGATATACAACATTGTGGAGGTGTGCCGAAGTGTAGACAGGTCGGGTCCCGATCGACATCTACGACGCGGCGCGCACCTTGCCCTTGAGCTAGCTGTCGACAGACCGTTCCCCGGTGACGCCAACGGACAGCGCAGCTTGCTGGAACATGGATTGACCTTTCTGGAGTCGGACCTTACATTGGGACGACAGCGAGAAGCTTGCATGCTATTAAGAAACTTGCATGCAGACGATCTGCGCGACCACGTCAATCCGCTCTTGGCGGCACGTATAAAGTCTCTCAGTCCTGAGCTGCTAGAGAATTTCGCGGCCGCCGCCGAGAGTGTGGGCAATTTAGTTTTAGCCCGGAGAGCAACTGAAAGAATGGCTGGCAGCAGCCAAAGTACCCTTGGAGTCCTCCGTCTTGTTGCAACTCATGGACTCGCCATCCTAGCTCCCGGAATCTCATATGGTGTACTACTTTCGACGCATTCAACAGCTGATATCGCGGCAGCTTTGTGTAGCGGATCATTGACTAACGTCGTTGAGTTTATTGTGGAGGTAGATAAATCTGGCGAGATTTCGCGTGATAACTGTACGGCTATCTTGCGCGAGCTCTTTTCCCGTCACCCTTATATCGTCGAGGGAGAAGACGGTACCCGTTTAGCGACGGCGCCAGGCCCCCTTGAATGGGGAGAGAGAACTCACCTTTGGCCCATATTTGCCATGAGTTTGATTTGCCGTATCCGGGCAGATTACACCTCTGCTCGACGCCGGACGTCGCGGATGAACCCCAACTCGACCGCAATTGATCTTCTCGCGCAGGAGTCGAATCTTCCCGCACAAATTTTGGCCGGTGACTTCGAAGACTTAGTCCTTGCTGGTGAGCCCCTGCTCGCAGCACCTCTTTGGATTTCTCATCTCTGGCTCGGGAATGTTACATCAGAGTCTATCGCTCGGTTCGTGCATTGGTACGCAAGTTATACGGAGTTTCGTCAGCCGGGATCACTGCTTGGTAGGTTTGCTCAATCGTTCTTGAATCCGGGACTAGATTTTTTGATTTCACGACTAGAGGCTCGCCCGGATTTTAAGCTTAGTGCGGAAGAGCTTAACGTGCTTTTGAAGTATTCTGGGTGTGCCGGAAGTAAGCATTGGAACACCGTGCTTGCCAAAGTGCGTGAAACGGTGCTGGTCCCACCGCGATCGGTCCGCGGTATGCAAACTGGGGCCGAAGAACGCGCTGCCGTGTATCTCGAAGCTAGAGCGCTGAATGAGTACAACTTCGAGCCGAGCGTCGCGGAGTATATCGAAGATGCAGTACTCGGTCAGATAGTTTCGATTGATCCCGCGACTCTTCTCAAAGAGACTTTGAGTACAATGGTCATTACAAATCCCCGGCTCGCTACCTTTTCACTCGTTACGGATGCCAGGTCCTCTAAAGCAAAGCACTACGGCAATAAGTTATCTTTGATTAGATATTGTCTTGAGTCCAATCGGGTAGATAGCGGCGGCGTCCTGGCTCGAACAATTCCTGGTGCCCTGCAGGCGGGTGCCCTTACTGAAGAAGAGGTATTGGGGTCCTTATCTTTGATCGGTCAGCAGTATGACCAACTAGTGCCACAGCCGACGCACGATTCAGCATGCCTCGATGCCACTGAGTTGCAGTATTTAATCAAGCTACTGCTGTCGCCTGCCGACTCGATGGTAAAGCGGGGATGCGCTGTTCTCATGGTGCGATGCGGTGGTGCATACTTGACCGCAACCGTTCTGTCCCGCCCTCGGTTTGCTGGCTTTTCTGATCAGCATCGAGCTCTAGCTAGCCATGTAGACGAGGAGTGTCGGAGGGCGGCGTTCTCAACTTTTGCGATTCGGCTACCGTCGTCAGGCGTTGACCTAGAGTTGATCGGTAGCCTTCTGGCTAGCGATGGCTCGCCAAGCAATCTCTTGATGCTGCGGCGCATCGTGAACTTGTCCCGCGAGCGTATGCTCCGCCCGTGGAGCAATTTCTTCACGGCGCAATTAGAGCGAGATTTGCCCTCACCCACACGGGCGGTTTTCGTTGATGTGCTTGACGGGCTTTTGGCCGAGGCCGAGCAAAGTATTGGAGCCATCGAAGAGGATCTTGGATTGCCTCTTCAATATGACTCAGGGATGCTATCACCCCGGTCCGTGTGAACCTCGTTGAGGGCGCGCCAAACTGAGTTCGTTCAGTCGCCGATCCGTGGCAATGTGTCTACTCAGGACGCTTGTCACGGGCGCCGGCGTTCATTCAAGCTGTCGGACGACTGAACCACAGGTTAGTGGATGCCGCTGCGAGCGCGTGAGGTGGTTAGCATTACAACTTCGGGATTACCGGCTCTGGGAGTTGGCCCGCCCATGCCCTGAGCACCGCAGTGGCCTGATCGTGGAGTGCGCCGCCGACGGCCTCGACCCGGAGAGTACGCCTGTCGGATTCGACGGTCAGTTCCCGGTACAGTTGGAGGTCCTCGAATCCGTAGGCACCGACGTCATAACTTGACGCGCCGTAGAGGAGCCGGGGGATGCGGGCCCAGTAGCAGGCGACCAAGCACATGGGGCACGGCTCGCTGCTGGCGTACATAACAGCGTCGGGCATCAGGTGCCGTTGGAGCGATGCGCCGGCTTTGCGCAGAGCCATGATCTCGGCGTGGGCGGTCGGGTCCATCAATTCGACGACGCTACTGGTGCCCTCGGCGATGATCTTGCGGTCGATGACGATGATGGCGCCGAACGGGGTCTTGCCCTCGTCTTCGAGTGCGTGGCGGGAGATCTCGATCGCGCGGCTCAGGAACTCGGAATCGGTCGCGCTGAGGCTTACCTGCATGGGTCCTGTCCTTTGGAGGGTTCGTGAGTTCGGCGTCAAGTCAGGCTTGACGCTTCTTCGGCCACGGGCGGAGTGGTGTGACGAAGTGCAGTTCGGTGCGGTCTGCCGGATAGTCGGCGTCGGACGTCTCGATCACGCGGCCGTCGGCGTCGATCGAGATCCGGCGGCAGAAGATGAGGGGTACTCCCTCCGGTAGCCCCCAGAGCTGGGCCTCGACGGTGGTCGGCATCCGGGCCGTGACCTCGTCGACCATCTTCATGATCTCCACGCCGACGGTGGACAGCTGGTGTTGTGTACCGCCTGGCCAGGGCTCGTTGTTCGGGTCGAGTAGCGCCGGGTTGGCCTGCATGATGTCGAGTGGGATGTGCGAGACGCTCCATGACAGGCGCAGGTCGGTGTTCGGGTCGGTCGCTTCCCACTGCCGGCGGAGCATGAGGGTCGTGGGCTCGACGCCGAAGACCTTCGCCAGCTCGGGTCCCGCCTCCACCTGGTCGTACTGCGACGAGAAGCGCTGGGCGCCGATGGACATGTTGAGGTTGGTCTCGGCCTCGCCGATGGCGCCGCGCTCGGCTTCTGGCTTGAGCGCCAGGTCCTTCTCGATCTGATGCCGCTCGGATGAGCGGATCACCCGCCGGGGCGGGATGCGTACGACGGGGGCTTTGCCGCGCCCCGAGGTGATCAGTCCCTGAGCCTTGAGCAGTGCGACCGCGCCGCGGGCTGAGTTCATGCCGCACGACCAACGCTCGCTGATCTCGCCGAGCGTGGGGATCGCCGCGCCGGGTGGCAGGTCGCCGCGCTCGATCTGCATGCGGATGTCGTCCGCGATCCGGAGGTGGATTGGCGGACGGACGGCGGTGGGGCGGGGCTCCATGCCCCCCATCTTTGCAGGTTTGTGGGCGAACTTCTTGCGGACTACACCCCGTGCATCCACCCTCACTGATACAAGGTTTGTCCACAAACCCACAAACTCTTGAGTGGAGGGTCGCATGGGTCTTAGCAGGTTCCTCGGTGACGGGCGGGTCGGCACGATCGCCCTGGTCGACGCGCCGGTGTCGCGCTCGTACGCGCAGAAGGCGCGCCTGGCGCTGTTCGTCGGCGGGGCTGTGGGCGCGGCGTTGGCGTCGGTCGTGCTGTTCCTGACGGGGCTGTCGCCATGGGCGGCGGTACCGGTGTCGCTCCTGGTCGGCGTCGTGACGGGGCTGGCGTTGGCGGTGCTCGTGACGGCCTGGCCGGTGCTGCGGGTGCTGTGGTGGTGGTCGGTCGAGATCACCGTCGCGGTGCTGGTGCTGGGTCCGCTGATGTGGCTGGGCCGGGTGACGGCGGGCTGGTTCGCGGCGTTGCTGCTGGTCGTGTTCGCCGGAGCGGTCGTGGGCGTCCCGAGGCTGCGTCGCCGGGTGATGGCGTGGGCCTGGTGCGTGGTCGTGCGGCATCGGCTGCGGCTGTGCTTCGCGCAGTTCCTGCGGTCGGCGTCGCGGTCGCAGTCCGGGACGTTGCCTCTCGTGCTGTGGGCGCGGCCGACGCCGACGGGGGAGCGGGTGTGGCTGTGGCTGCGCCCGGGTCTGGACCTGTCGGACCTGGACGGCAAGGCGGGGAAGGTCGCGGTGGCCTGCTGGGCGTCTGAGGTCCGGGTGGCGCGGGCGTCCGCGCGGTACGCGGCGCTGCTGCGGGTCGACGTGACCCGCCGGGACCCGCTGACCGGAGTGGTCCTGTCGCCCCTCGCGGTCCTGTTCGCGGACAAGACGACCGGCTCTGATCTGGGGTTTCTGGCCGGGGACGAGCCGGTGGGTGGCCTGGACCTGGAGGACGTGCCGCCGCCGGTGGAGGAGCCGGTGTCTCGGGGTCGTCGCTGACAGCTTCCGTCCTGCCCGGCCGGTGCCGGGCGGGTGCGGTGGCCGCCAGACGGGCGTGTCAGAGGTTCGCAACCGAGGGAGTGAAGATGGCGAACGAGACGGTGGTCTCGGTCATGGGGAACCTGACCGGTGACCCGGAGCTGCGGTACACGGGCGCCGGTGTGGCGATGTGCCGGTTCACGGTGGCGTCGACGCCCCGGGTGTTCGACCAGAAGCAGAACGGCTGGCGGGACGGGGACCCGCTGTTCATGCCGTGTACGGCGTGGCGCGACCTCGCGGAGCATGTGGCGGAGTCGCTGACGAAGGGCGCCAGGGTCGTTGTGGTGGGTCGGCTGCGGTTGTCGCGGTGGGAGGACGACAAGGGCGAGAAGCGCTCGATGATGCAGCTGGACGCGGACGAGGTGGGCCCGTCGCTGCGGTTCGCCACGGCGAAGGTGACCAAGCTGAGCCGGTCGCGGGCCGTGGACGGCTTCACCCCGGACAACGTTCCGGACGACCCGTGGGCGTCGGCGTCCCCGGAGCGGCCGGCGTCGCTGCCGCAGGCTGCCTGAGCGAGGCATCGTGTCCACGACGACGACCGCCGCGCCGGTACCGGTGAGCGTGCCGGAGCTGTCGATCTTCGACCCGGTGTACCTGGGGATCGACGAGTCCGGGATGCCGGTCGAGGTGCGGTTGATCTACCGCAACATGCTGATCGCCGGTGAGCCGGGCGGCGGCAAGTCGTCGCTGCTGAACGTGATCGCCGCGCACGGGGCGCTGTCGACGGACTGCCGGTTGTGCCTGTTCGACGGCAAGCAGGTCGAGCTGGGGCAGTGGGAGGCGTGCGCGGACGTCTTCGTCGGCCCTGACCTGGCCCTGGCGATCGCGACCGTACGCCGGTTGCAGATCGTGATGGACAACCGGTACCGGCACCTGCGGTGGCGGCTGCGCCGCAAGATCCGCCGCAACGACAAGTTCTCGCCGATCCTGATCCTGATCGACGAGCTGGCGTACTTCACCGCGACGATCGGGGACAAGAAGCTCCGGGAGGACTTCTCCTCCCTGGTCCGTGACCTGGTCGCCCGGGGCCGCGCGGTCGGGATCATCGTCGTCGCGGCGACCCAGCGGCCGTCCTCGGACATCATCCCCACCTCGCTGCGGGACCTGTTCGCGTACCGGGCGGCGTTCCGCTGCACCACGGACTCGTCGTCGGACATCATCCTCGGCCACGGCTGGGCGAACCGCGGCTACACCGCGAACACGATCTCCCCCACGAACCACGGCTGCAACCTGCTCCTCGCGGAGGGCGGGGTGCCGCACCTGATGAAGACCGGCTGGATGGACGACGACATCTGCATCCGGATCGCGGCCCACGCCGCGCAGACCCGCCGGGCGGCGCGTGAAGCCCGCCTCGCACAGCAGCCCCAGAAGCCGAAGCTCGACCTTGTCGCGGCCTGAGAACGGAGACCCTGTCATGGCCAAGCACCTGCCCGCCCAGACCCCTCGCGTCATCCACTACATCGACCCCGCCACCCGCACCGGCACCGACCTCCGTGACGTTCCGCCGGCCGTCCTGGCCCTGGCCCTGGCGGACGCGATGGGCCGTCAGCACCGGCAGAGCCTCGAACGACGCGATCAGTACGCGGCGTGGCTGCTGCGCCGGGAGGAGATCGCCCGGCACGACCGCAGGGTGCGCCGCTGGCTGCTGATCGGCGTGCCCGCCGCACTGGCCCTGCTCGTCGCCGGCGGATGGTGGCTGGCGGAGATGACGATGGCGGCGGTGTCGACCACTGCGGTCCTCAGCGGCGTCGTGGTCCTGGCCGTTGCCGTCGTCCTGGCCGGGACGGTCGGGCGGCGCTGCATCACGGTCGTGCAGCACTGGCACGAGTAGCCGGCGGTTCCTGACCGCTTCCGTGCGGGCCGCGCACATCCCCTGGCGCGGCTCGGGCGGTGGCCGTCAGGCCAGCCGACGACACCAGACAAGCCCTGGAAAAGCACCTGGTGCCGCCGGTCCCAACACACCACACAGCCCTTCTACGAAAGGAGGTGGCTGCGATGCAGCCTACCCAAAAACCGCCCACGGGCGACCCGTCCGGCGCACCTGACGCGGTGCGTGACGTGCTGCTGGCCGCCGCGAAGTACCTGACGGCGTACGGCTGGGACCAATGCGAGCTGTACGCGGATTCGCACTCCGTGAACCCTGCGGCGTGCACGGTCGGTGCCCTGTCGATGGTCTGTTACGGCTACCCGGCAGAGGTTCCGGCGTTCAACGTCACGCACCCCGGCTTCGAGGACTTCGACGCCGCGCTGTTCCGCTTGGACTGCTACGTCACCGAGACGTTCGGTCCCGAGGCGGGTGGGGTGCTTGGCTTCAACGACACCCCCGGCCGCACGGTCGCTGACGTCCTGGCGATGCTGCGCAACGCCGCAGCGTGGACGCCTGGTCCGGTGTGGTCGTCGGTACCCCGCTGCGACTGCGGCGACCGGATGCTGCTGGACGGTGAGCAGCCGTTCATCGTCACCGGCGACGGGATGTCCGATGACGGGCTCGTGGCTCGGGTGTTCACCTGCCGCACCTGCGACGAGGACGAGTACGTCGAGGTCACCGACCCCGACGACCGCACTGCGGTCGCCATGGCGTACCGGGTGTGGGTGCTGCGGCAGCCGCACGAGGGTGCCCCGCACATCCCGGGTACCTCCGACGACTGCGACACCTGCGAGCAGCACTGCTTCTGCACGTCGGACCTGCTGTGCGTGGTGCACGGCGACGCGGTCGACGACACGCTCTCGACGTGGGACGTGCCCGGCCTGCCGACGTACGCCCAGCTCGCGGGCGGTGCCGCATGAGCAAGAACACCGTCAAGCCTGCCTTGACAGCCAAGCCCGGCAAGCGCGGCAAGCGCGGCAAGCGTGCCAAGCGGACCGTGGAGAACTCGGCGTTCGACGCGTTCGCCCGGCGGATTCTGCGGGCCTACGCCCGTCGGGTCGCTGCCGGTGACGTGGAGGCGCTGCCCGGTCTGGCGATGCTCTCGGCTGAGGTCGACGCCGTCGTGCGGGAGGCGGTACGGGCGCTGAGGAAGCCTCCGTACGCGTACTCGTGGGACGAGATCGGCTCCCGGCTGGGTGTGTCCCGGCAGGCGGCACAGATGCGGTTCGGCGAGAAGACCGACCGCCCCACCCTCGACCGGCGCATCACGCAGGCAGGCATGACCGTCACGGTCGCGGTCCTGGTCGACGTGTTCGCCGATCACTTTCCCGGCAGTCCGGTCCCGTCGAAGTGCCCGGCCTGCGCCTTCCAGTACACCGACCTGTCCTTCGAGTGCCCGACCCTCGCCACCGTGCGGCCGCTGCTGTTCGCCCGGCGCCACGAGGACCAACAGGCAGTCATCCGACTCACCGACGACCAGAACGCCTACCTGCACGACCCGAAGAAGGCTCGCCGAGCCTCCCGCGCGGTCAAGCAGGCGGCCCGACCGGCGCCCAGCTCTGACCGCGAGGAACCGACCCTGCTCGACCTCTGCACCGGAAAGGGCTGATCGCCATGACCGATCCCCGCTACCTCATCGGCTACATCTACAAGAACCACCAGGTCGGCCACATCGAGCTGACGCTCAACGCGCCGATCAGCACCATGGCTGAGGTCCAGGCCATCCAGGCCGAGCTCCGCACCCACCTCAGCTCCGACAACCTGCTCATCGTCAGCTTCTCCCGCTTCGCCGACACCGGCAACGGGGGTGCCCGATGAGCACGAACACCCGAACCCTGCTCGACCTCGGCGACGGACTGGCCCTGCTGTACACGACCACCAACGGCCGTGTCGGGCACGAGGACAGCACCGAACTGCTCACCGAGGTCGTCGACGAGCTGAAGCGGCTCGCCGACACCACCCGCAGCCGCCTCCGCCCGCCGGCGAACACCGTCCGTGGTGCGGCCGGCGACGGAGACGGCCTGGGGACGTACGCCGATGTCACGCGCGACATCGCGGCCATGCAGCACGCGGCCATGATCGAGCATCGCATCAGCGTGAACCTGCGGTACGTCGACAGCTACCGCGCCCAGGTCAGCAACGAAGACAACCGGCTGCTGAAGTGGATGCTCGCCGACGTACTTGACCGCGCGTGCGCCTGCCTGTGCTGGGGCGTGACCGAATGAACCGGCCACACCACACCACGCGTGCGGCGTCCGGTCGTGGCTGGGCCTACCTGGGAGTCATCCTCGGTGGCTCGGTCTCGGTCGCCGCGAACATCGCGCACTCGTTCATCACACCGCCTGGAAAGTCGGCCGACTGGACACCGGAACCCGGTGCCGTGGTCGGCGCGATCGTCTGGCCGGTGTTCCTGTTCGTCGCGGTCGAGATCCTCGCCCGGGTGGCATGGAAGTCCGGCCTCAGGTGGATGCTGCTGCGATTCGGCGGGCTCCTGCCGGTCGTCGCGGTCGCCGCGCTGGTGTCCTACCGACACCTGTCCGGCCTCCTCGCGCACTACGGCGAGGAAGACCTGGTCGTCTGGCTCGGGCCCCTGGCCGTCGACGGACTGATGGTCATGGCGACCGGCGCACTGCTGGCCACCAGCAACACCGTGCCGGCAACCGCCGTCACGCCCACCGAGCAACCATCCGAACCCACTACCGAACCGACTGTTCACGCCGTGCCGGTCGCCGTCCCCGTGACGGCCCTTGACCGGCCGACGCCGATGGAATTGTCATCTGAAGACAGGAGCCGGGAAGCCCCAACGACGGAGCCTCGCCCGGCAACAGTCGCGGAACCGGCCGTCCCGCCGACCCCGGCAGACCTCGCCATCCGGATCACCCGACCGTCGCACCCGGCTGCCCCTCGTGGGTCGGCTGCCGCGTCCGGTCCGGCTGCCCCCGACCTCCCGCACCGCTCGACCAGACCGACCAGCCCGGCCTCGCAGTTGGCACCGTCCGCCACAGACTCAGTCACCGCGCCTGACGCTGCACAACTGCCGCACCTGCCGCTGCTGGACCCGGCCCTGATCGAACGAGGCAGGCAGATCGCGGAGCAGTACGGCACCGAACACGGCACCCCGATCACCGTCGGACAGCTCGCCGTGCGACTCCAGGTGCCGTCCGACACGGCCTCCCAGGTCCTCACCGCGGTCACCGGGACCAAACCGAACCCCGCGACCGTCAACGGCCACCGCCCCGCGAGGGCGACCCGGTGACTGTCTCGACGTCCAGCGTCGCGCCCGAAGCACTCCTTGCTTCGGGCACGGCCCCGGCCGCCGAGCCAACACTGTTCTACCTCGGCACCCACCAGCCGCACATCATCGCGATGACCGGTCTGTCCATACGCGAGCACCATGCCCGGACCGTCGACAACAACCTGCGGACTATCGCCGGATCTTCAGCGACCGAATTTCAGGTCGAAGGTCCAGACGGCGAACGGCGGGTAGTAGTCGTCCTCGGCATCGATGTCGTCGGCCGGTTCAAGGTCCTCCCACGAAACGATGCCGGGCGCGTCATCGCTCAGGAAGCCCGCGACGACGGCACTCAGTTCGCCGGTTGGCTGGTAGTTGCCACGGAACGGCAGGTCAGTCGGGGTGCGGGAGGAGACCGAGCACCGCAACTGTCCGGCTTGCTCGTCGTGCCACACGTAAAAGGTCGCCGTTCCGCCAAACCCCGCTGCCCTGACTCGGTGCTGAAGTGCTCGTGCGGTCTCCAGGAACGCGGAGACGACCTGGTCCACAGACAGGGTGGAACGTTCTTCTGCCGCAGCGCCGAGCCAATGCGTGTTGGCGGACTCCGCGCCCTGGTCTTCAGGCACGAGCGACACAGGCTCGTCTGCGATTTCCTGGATGCTCTTGAGCAGCACGGGCTCAGTGTGCCCTACCGGGCAGCGTCATGACCTACATCGACGCCGCGGTGACCCCCGAACCCGCCACCCTCGCCCAGCTGGCCCGGTCGACGGACATCCGTGACCAGGCCATCGCCCGTGCCGCCCGCCCGGACTACCCGGCGTGGGTCTCGCATGTCCGTGCCGCGTCCGGGTGCGCCCGGCCGGTCCGGCTCGCCGGAACGATGACCACCATCGAGGCCGCCACCGGCAGGCTCCTCGCGAGCGTCGACACGGCCCACCTGCCCGACGGGGTCATCTACAAGGCGTGCGGCAACCGCCGCGCCACCGTCTGCCCCTCCTGCTCCGAGGTCTACAAGCGCGACGCGTACCAGGTCGTCCGGTCGGGGCTGGTCGGCGGCAAAGGCATCCCCGAGCACGTCGCCCGGCACCCGGCCGTCTTCCCGACCTTCACCGCTCCGAGCTTCGGGCCGGTGCACACCCGGGCCGTGAAGCGGCACACCTGTGGCAAGCGGGCGGCGTGTGACTGCCGGGCTGAGCCGTGCCATGCCCGGCGTGACCTCGTCGTCTGCCCGCACGGCAAGCGCATGGTGTGCTTCGCCCGGCACGAGGAGACCGACCGGGTCCTCGGCACGCCGATGTGCCTGGACTGCTACGACTACGCCGCGCAGGTCGTGTGGAACATCCGCTCCGGAGAGCTGTGGCGGCGCACCACCATCGCCGTCAACCGGTACCTCGAACGGCTCTGCGCCGAACGTCGCATTCCCCGCCTGCTCACCATGGACCGCAACGGCCGGCCCCGGACCGTGGCGCCGTTCCGGCTGTCGTTCGGCAAGGTCGCCGAGATGCAACGCCGCGGCGTCGTGCACTTCCACGCCATCGTCCGGCTCGACGGCCGCGACCCCTTCGACCCCAAAGCCATCCTCCCGCCACCGGCCGGGCTGAACGCGCACGACCTGGTCGACGCCGTCGACCACGCCGCCCGCACCGTCGCCTTCACCACCGACACCCACCCGGCGAACCCGGACGGGTGGCCGATCGCCTGGGGCCGAGAGGTGTACACCAAGGTCATCACCGTTGCGGCCGACGGTGAGGTCACCGACGGGATGGTCGCCGCGTACCTCGCCAAGTACGCCACCAAGGCCACCGAGATCACCGGCCACAACTCCGGGCGACTCACCGACACCACCGTCGACCTGTACGCCGACCCCGACGGCAGTCACGTGGAGCGTCTCGTCGACGCCTGCTGGACGCTCGGCACGCCCCGGGACTGGCGGCGGCTGCGCAGGTGGGCACACATGCTCGGCTTCGGCGGCCACTTCCTCACCAAGTCCCGCACGTACTCCGTGACCTTCGCCGTCCTCCGGCACAACCGGATCGTCCACCGCCGCACCCAGGCCAGCGGCCCGGACACCACCGGCCAGCCGACCGAGGCTCCCACGACCCTGGTCGTCAACTTCCTGGAGTTTGTCGGCGCCGGGTGGCTCAGCCCGGCTGACGCGATGCTCGCCAACACCTCCGCCGCGATGGCCCGGGAGCACCAGCAGAAGGCTCGGCAGCCAGAAGGCTCGGCAGCAGCTCGCCAGCCTCGCCGTGTGACGCGCGGTTCAGCGTCAAGCCTTCCTTGACATCAGCCCTGACGGGAGTGACCCGGTGACATCCCAGCACGAAGCCACCTGGACCGTCGACGAGGTAGCCGCCTACCTCCGCGTGCCGGTGGAGACGCTGTACACCTGGCGCAAGCGGCACTACGGTCCGCCCGCCGCGAAGATCGGCAAGCACCTGCGCTACGACCCGGCGGACGTCCGGGCCTGGTTCCGGCAGCAGTCGGCGGCCTGACCATGGGGCACGTCGAGGACCGCTGGTTCCGCACAGTAGATAAGGACGGCAAAGAGGTCCGGGTCAAGACCGCCCGGTACGGCTCGGGCATGCGGTACCGCGTCCGCTACATCGGACCGGACGGGCGGGAGCGGAGCGAGTCGTTCCCCGACCGGCAGAAGAAGGCCGCTGAGGCATTCCTCTCTACGGTCGAGGCAGACAAGGTCCGGGGCACGTTCATCGACCCGAACGCCGGCCGGATGCTGTTCGGCACCTATGCGGAGCACTGGCTGCGCACGGCGAGGATGGACGACTCGACCCGGGAAACCGTCGAGTACCGGGTGCGCAAGCACCTGCTGCCGTTCTTCGGGCACCGTCAGCTCGCCGCGATCAAGCCCGGCACGGTCCGGGAGTGGGACCGGTCCATGGAGGGCAAGCTCGCCGTGAGCACCCGCTCCGTGGTCTTCGCCCACCTGCGGACGATCCTCAACGCGGCCGTCGACGACCAGAAGATAGCGAAGAACCCGTGCGCGGCCCGGTCCGTCGTCCAGCCCGAACCCGTCCAGAAGAAGATCGTGCCGTGGACGGAGGGGATGGTCCGGGCCGTCCGGTCGAAGCTGCCCGAGCGGTACCGGCTGGTCGTCGACCTCGGCGCGGGCTGTGGCCTGCGGCAGGGGGAGATGTTCGGCCTTAGTGACGAGGACCTGGACGTGGCCGGCGGCTGGCTCCACGTCCGGCGGCAGGTCAAGGTGGTCCGGTCCCGCCTCGTCTTCGGCCTGCCCAAGAGCGACCGCGAGCGGAAGGTGCCGCTCCCGGCGTCTGTCGCTGAGCGGATCGAGGAGCGCGGGGGGACGTACAAGCCGATCGCCGTCACCCTGCCGTGGGAGGACCCGTTCAGCGCCGAGCTGGTCACCGTCACCCTGCTGATGACCACCCCACGCCGGAACGCGATCCGCCGGAACACCTTCGACGCGCTCGCCTGGAACCCGGCGATCGAGGATGCCGGGATCGTGCGCACCCGGGCGACCGGCACGCACGCGCTGCGGCACTACTACGCGTCGGTGCTGCTCGACGCGGGGGAGAGCATCAAGGCGCTCTCGGAGTACCTCGGCCACTGGGACCCGGGGTTCACGCTGCGGCAGTACACCCACTTGATGCCGGCGAGCCAGGGCCGGACCCGCGACGCGATCGACGCGGTCCTCAACCGGCAGGACACGGCCCAGTGACGGCCCGACAAGATCCATCACGCGTAAAATCCCTGGTAGACGGCCTGCGACCGGTGAAAACCCGGCGTACAGGTCGACTCGTCCGTCTGTAATCACCCCCACCGCTCCGCGGCGGGGCCCCGGCGGGGGTTCCCACCCGCACCCCCGTGCGCCGCCGCGGCGGCGCACTGCCGGCGCGC
>NZ_JBFAJA010000162.1:0-16110 GCF_040654975.1 Dactylosporangium sp. NPDC050588
CCCGGTTCGCCGCCGCCGGCGCGGCCGGGCCGTGGGCGGCCGCGGCGGCGGCCTCGAGGGCGAAGCCGTGATACCCGAGCGCGTCGAACCGGTCGGCCACCCGCAGCAGCGGCGCCGCCCGGCCGCGCAGCAACGCCTCGGCGTGCTCGGCGAACAGGTCGAACAGCGGACTGTCGCAGCGGGCGGCGGCGTCCCGCAGCCGCCGGACGGCCGCCGCCGACCGGGCGGGTGCCAGCCGGACGTGCAGGTACGCGCACTCGACGCCGGTCGTGAGCCGGCCCGCGGCGAGGTACCGCTCGGCCAGCCGATCGGCGCGGTCGGCGGCGTGGGCATGCCGGCCGCCGTAGGCGAGGACGAGCACCCGGTCCAGCTCGACCCGGTCGCACAGCGTGCTGCCCGGGGCCACCCGGTCGTCGATCGCGGCGAGGATCCGCCCGGCCCGGTCCGCCTCGCCGAGCGCGGCCAGGCACACCGCGTACTGCCCGGCGATGAACACCCGCACCGGGAACGGCGTCCGCTCGTCCGCCAGCGCGTACGCCTCGCGCAGCGCCGGCAGTGCCCGCGCCGGCCGGCCAGACCACCACTCGGCGACGCCGACGGCGTGCGCGGCCACCGCGGCCTCCTCGACGCAGGAGCGCCGCAGCGCCCCCGCGTAGTGCCGCCGGGCCAGCGCGAGCCCCTCGCCGAGCCGGCCGGTCAGGACCAGCGCATACGCCTGGCAGGCCCGGGTCGACATGCGGACCGCCGTCCAGACCGCCGGCGCCGGTTCCGGGTCGCGCTCGGCACACACCTGTCCCGGTCGCCCGCGGAAGGTCAACAGGTAGGTCCGCAGCGCCTCGGCGACGTCCCGGATCAGCGGCCCGCCGCCGCGCGCGTCGACCGGCGCCCCGGCGCCGCCGGTGAAGAGCGCGACGGCCTGTGCGGCGATCGTGAGCTCCACCGAGCCGTCGGGGCGTGGCACATGCTGCCGGGCCCGCTCGACCTCGGCCGCCGCCTCGTCGGTGCGCGACAGTCCCCAGAAGAGGTTCAGCACGCGGGTGGCCGCGGCGCGCGGATCGTCGGGCCGGTCGAGGCACAGCCGGCACAGGATCCGCTCGGCCTCACCGGCCCGGCCCAGCGCCACCAGCGCCTCGGCGTGCAGCAGGGCGCCGTCGCGGCCGGGCACGTGCCTGGCCAGCCGGGCAGCGAGCCCCGGACGCCCGGTGTCGAGCGCGGCCCCTGCCGCGGCCAGCAGTGTGGCCGGCGGGACGGGCTCGGCCGCCTCCAGCCGCCACCACGCCTGCAGCGGTCCTTTCGGCCGGTCGCCGTCCGCCGGGTCGGCGGCCCGCACGAGGTCGCGGAAGAGCCGGCGGCGGCGCAGCGACCCGACGGACGGCAGGACGCCCTCCACCTGCAGCGGGTGCGCCGGGCGCAGCACCGTGCCCGCGGCGCCCGTCGTCCGCACGACCCGCCCGGCGCTGACGAGCGCGTCGAGCGCGGGACCGGCGACCACCGCGCGCAGGACCGCCTCGGGCAGCGGCCCCGCCACCGCCAGGTACTCCAGCACCTCGGAGACACCGTCCGGCAACGGCTCCGCGTCCACCGCAGCCAGGTCGCGCCAGCGGCGGGGATCGCCGACCGCACCGCGCCAGGACCACACGTCCCGGACGGCGACGAGCCGGCCGCAGGTGAGCCCGACACCGACCAGCCGGTGCAGCACGAGCGGGTTGCCCCGCGCCGCCCGCCACAGGCCGCGGACCGTCATCCCGTCGACCGGACCGCCCAGCGCGGCGGTGAGCAGGGCCGCCGTGGCCCGCAACGGCAGCGGCCGCAGCGGCAGCTCCACGACCGGTCGCCGCTGCCACCAGGGCGGGCCGGCACCGGCGTCGGGGCGCGCCGTGAGCAGCAGGCCCGCGCCGGTCCGCTCCGCCAATTCGTGCACGAGCGCGGCGTCCGCCGGGGTCAGGCGGTCCGCGTCGTCGACGCCGAGCACCGTCGGGCGCCCCCTGGCGAGCGCACGCAGCGCCCGCGCCGCGGCGGCGACCGACGGTGCCTCAGCCAGGGAGGAGCCGGCGCCCGCGTCCGTGAGCAGTGCCGCAACGGCCGGCGAAGCGACCGGGGAGGCGGTGGCGGCGGTACGGGCGACCAGCGCGCCGCCCGTGCCGCAGCGGTCGAGGACCATCCGGGCCAGTCGCGACTTGCCCAGCCCGGCCTCGCCGGTGACCACCACGGCGGAGGACCGCCGCAGCAGTTCGACGGCGCGCCGGGCGATGTCCGCGCGGCCCACGAGCGGCCAGCGCTCCACGGCCGCGGACACCCCGGGCCCCGTGGTCACCGGAGTCTCCCCGGCAGTGCGGCACGGCGATTGAGTACGGATCGCTCATGACCGGCGCCCGCCGCCGGGACGACGGTGAAGGCACGGTGCGCAGGTGTCGCGTCGTGTAGCCCACCGGAACGGAGGCCGTACCCATGCCCACAACCGCACCCCGATCCAGACCCGGACCCGACCGCGCACCCGCACCGGGGCGCCGGGCGCTGCTCGGGATGACCGTCCTGGCGCTGGCCGCCACGACCGTGCTCACCGCGGCGGCGGCCGGGCCCGCGGCAGCCGCGGCCGCGACCCCGATCGGCAACGACGTCGACGGCGTCGCCATGATGTACCCGACGAAGGCCGGCGGGCAGGAGTGGCGGCTCGACGGCAACCCGGCCGCCGACGATCGGCTCGACGGGCCGGCGCTCAAGCGCAACCCGGACGGCACCTTCAAGGTGACCCAGGCGGACACCAGACTGGGCGTGTTGAGCGCCACCTACGACCACGACGACGAGGACGACCTGGTGTGGTCGCAGCCGACGCTGCGCACGGTGGGGTACCAGCACGACGCGTCCGACTGGCGCGACGTGGAGCTCACCGGCTACGTCCGGCTCAACAAGACCTCCGACACCGACGAGGAGTTCACCTGGTACGCCCGCGGCGCCCGGCACACCGGAACCGGCGACACCCCGCAGACCTGCTGGGGTACGGCGTACAAGGCGAACCTGCGCTACCGCGACGGCGCCACGCGGTGGCAGAAGGAGCTGTTCCACGACGGCGGTGACGGCTACGCCAGCGGCTCCTGGCAGCATTCCGGAGCATCGGTGCAGGGCAAGCTCGTCGGCTTCAAGGCCGTCATGTTCAACACCCCCGCCGGGGTGCGGATGGAGACGTACCTGGACCGTTCCAACACCAACACCTGGACCGCGGTCGCGTCCTACGACGACCAGGGCGGCTGGGCGATCGACGAGGACAACCGCTGCGGTGGCACCCGCGACGAGGTGGTGCGCTGGGGCGGGCCGATCGCGACGCTCCGGTGGGATCTCGCCTCCGACGTCGACGTGACCCGCCTCAGCGTCCGGGAGATCGACCCTCGGGCCACGTGCAACCGTGCGCAGCCGGTGGCCGGGGTGTCGGCCAACACCTACGAGGCCGTCAACCCACCGCAGAACGCCGTCGACGGCAACCTGACCACCCGCTGGTCCGGCTACGGCTTCGGCGCCTACCTCACCGTCGACCTCGGCACCCGACGCACCATCTGCGGCGCCGGCGTCGCGTGGCACCGCGGGAACCTGCGCTGGAACGACTACACCATCTACACATCGGTCGACAACGTGACCTACGTGAAGGCCTGGGAAGGCCGCAGCAGCGGCACCACGCTCCAACCGGAAGTCACCGGGTTCCCCGCCCGCCAGGCCCGCTACGTGAAGTACGCCTGGTGGAACAACGCCGAAGGCAACGGCTGGGCCAGCATCACCGAAGTCACCGCACTCAGCGCGTAAGGACCGTGCCCCGTCCCGGCCGGTGGTCATCCGATGGCCGTCCGGGACGCGGGCGCGGCCAGCACCCGGGCGAGGCTGTCACGGCTGGTCACGCCGAGCTTGCGGTACACGCGGTAGAGGTGGTTGCCGACGGTCCGCACCGACAGCCGCAGCTGCTGGGCGATGGCCTCGTTGGGCATGCCGGTGGCGGCCAGGTCGGCGATCTGGCGTTCCCGGCCCGTCAGCGCGGCCGGCCGGGCGACACCCTCCGCCCACGGCGGCACGAACCCCTCGCACCGCTCCCCCAGCGTCGCCAGCAACGGCCGGAACCTGCTGTCGCGCACCGTCCCCTCCAGCCGGACGCCGGATGCCGCGGCCTCCAGCGCGACCGCCGCGTAGCCCAGCCCGGCCAGGCCTTCGCAGGCGGCGGCGAGCCGGTCCGCGTCGCGGTGCACCAGCGCCTCGACGTGGTCGGCGAAGAGCACGAACAGCGGGCTGTCGGCGCGGTCCGCAGCCAGTCGCAACGCCGCGGCCACCGAGGCACACGGCCGTAACCGACCGGCCAGGTACAGGCTGTCGGCGGCGCTGGTGAGCCGGTGCAGGGCGAGGTACCGCTCGCCGAGCGCCGCGGCGAGCCGGGCACCGCCGATGGCGTCACCGGCGTAGGCCCGGCACCGCGCCTCCGCCATGTCGAGGTGCCCGGTGAGCACCGAACCGGACGGTAATCGCGCGCGCATGTACCGCACCGCCGAGGTCGCCGCCGCGCCGCGGCCGAGCGTGGCCTGGCAGGCGGCGTACTCGCTGAACACGTACGTCTGGATGGGGAACGGGGTGTGCTCGTCGACGAGGGCCCGGGCCTCCCGCAGGTACGGCAGCGCACGCGCCGGCCGTCCGGCCCACACCTCGCAGACCCCCAGCTCCAGCGACAGCATCGCCACCTCCGACGCGGCGCCGCGGGTCAGCGCCGCCCGGTGGTACTCGCGCCCGGTGGACAGTGCGGCGGACAGCTCGCCGGCCATGGCGAGCGCGTGGACGTGACAGGCGGCGGCCGCGCCGCGCATCGACGCCCACGCTCGGGGCGCCGCCAGGTCGCCGTCCCGGAACCCGGCGACGACCCGGGCCGGGGCGCCGGCGAAGACCGCGGCGTACGCGCGGATCGCCGACGCAGCGCCGCCGACGACGCTGCCGGTGACGCCGTCGAGCAGGGTCCCGTCGCCGTGGCCGGCACCGAACACGGACAGCGCCAGGGCGGCCACGCCGAGCCGCGGGTCGTCGCGCTGCTCCGCGGGCAGGGTCCGGCGGGCCCGGTCGACGACCGCCGCGGCCAGCTCCGGCCGGCGCAGGCCCCAGAACAGGTTGAGGGCGCGCAGCGCCGCCAGGCCGGCGCGGTCGGCCGCCGGCAGGTGCTCGTGCTCCGCGTCGAGCAGGGCCTCGGCCGCGACCGCCTTGTCCTGCGCGACGAGCGCACCGGCCAGCACCTCCACCCCGGCCGCGCCGGCGCTGCGCGCGAGGGACTCGGCCCGGACCGCGTCGCCGCGGTCCAGGGCGTCACGGGCGGCGCGCAGGATGTGCGGCACGGGCACCCGCTCCTTGGCCGCCAGGCGCCACAGCACGGACCGCAGGTGCGCGCCGGGGCCGGGCATGCCGGCTGCGTCGACCGCCTCGGCCAGCCGCCGGTAGACCTCCCGGCGCTCCCGGGCCGTGGCGGTGGCCCGCATCAGCTCGCCGTACAGCGGGTGGCCGCAGCGCACCAGCAGCCCGTGGGCGGAGCGGTCGACCCGGATCAGCTGCCGCCGCTCCAGCGCTTCCAGGACCGGCAGCGGTGCCAGCGTCTCCAGCGCGTCTGCGCACATCGGCTCGCCGTGCGCCACGTACCGCAGCGCGGCGCGCTCCTGCGTGTCGAGGCGGCGCAGGACGTCGGCGACGAGGTCGCGCAGGCCCTGGTGGGAGCAGATCGTGCCGTGCCAGCGCCACAGCCCGTCGACCGGGCGCAGCTGCCCCGCGGCGAGCCCGGCGTCGACGAGATGGCGCAGGAACAGCGGGTTTCCGCCGGTGATGCCGGCGAGGCGGCCGAGGGTGAGCCGGTCGACCGGGCCGCCGAGCGCGGCGCGGATCAGCGCGTCGACGGCCGCCGGTCGCAGCGGGCCGATCGAGACCCGCTGCAGCGTCGGCCGGGCCCGCAGCGCACGCAGCGCCGGGGCGTCCATCGCCTCGGGCCGGGCCGTCACGAGCAGCTTGGCAGGCACGGCGCCGGCCAGGTGCTGCACGAGCGCGGTCGACGCGGCGTCGAAGTGCTGGGCGTCGTCGATGTGCAGCAGCACCGGCCGGTCCGCGGCCCGCTGCCGCAGCGCCCGGGTGGCCGCGGCGAACGCGCGGGCCAGCCCGTCGCCGCCCGCGGCGGGCAGCAGCGGGGCGGCGGCGGCGAGCGGCAACCCGTCGGCCGCCTCCCAGCCGGACAGGGTCGACACCAGCATGCCGCCGTCCGTACACCGCTGCGCAACCTCCTGCGCCAGCCGGGACTTGCCGACGCCGGCCTCGCCGATGAGCAGGACGCCCGCCTCGTCGGTGGCGCCGAGCAGCGCGGACAGGTGCTGCACCTCGGTCGATCGGCCCACGAGCGGCCAGTGCACCGCCGTGGTGGCAAGCGTCGTCGCAGTCACGGTGGCTCCCACGCGTGTCGGCGGCGACGCGCGGTGTGCGACACCGTCGGTGCGGTGCCAGAATGTCGCCGCGCCATCATGCTCGCCGCCGGAACCCACCCGCGCAAGCGCAGGGACGGATTCGCTCTGAGCAATGGATACTCATGCGCGGCGCTCGATGCCGTGCCTACGGTCCGCTCATGAGGCCCACCACGCGGCGGCGCCCGGCGCGCCATTCCCCGCACTGCTGCCGGCCGCCACCAGCCTCCTACTGCCCCTCGGCCCCGCCGGCCTCGCCGCACCGCCGGCGTTCACCCCGGTCCCGGCCCAGGTCAGCGCCGTCGCCGAGGACGCCGCGCAGATCGCCGGGCTCCGGGCGAGCGCCGCCGAGGACATCAACCCGGCCGCGCAGACCGTCGACGGCGATCTCAGCACCCGCTGGTCCGGCCCGCTGCCGGTTGAGCAGGCTCGGAGCTGAACCTGACCGGTGAGGGCGGGTTGCTGCAGCTGCCCCGGTCCCCCGACCATCCATGCGGTCGGCCGCAGCATCGTCCAGGGCAGACCCGATCCGATGATGTCCTCCGTGAGCATCCTCGTGAACCCGACCGGCTGACCGTAGGACCTCAACACCGCTCGAGGTCAAGATCGAATCTCTGGTCGCGGGAGCGTCCCCCGGGCCAGGACGTTGTCGTAGATGTGTTCGAGCGCCTCACTGAACGGGGCGAGCAGGTGCGCCGGCAGGCCGTCGAAGAACAGGTCGTGGACCAGGTCGACGTGGCCCGGCGCGGCCGCCTCGAGGGCGTGCCGCCCGGCGGTGGTGAGCGACACCTCGGTCACCCGCCGGTCGGCGAGCGCGGGGTCGAGGCTGACCAGGCCCCGCGCGGCCATCCGCCTGGCATGGTGCGACAGCCGGCTGCGCTCCCAGCCGAGCTGCGTCGCCAGCGTACTGACGGCCAGGCAGGACGCCGGCGCGACGCTCAACGCGGTGAGCACGTCGTAGTCGGACAGCGAAAGCTCGTGGTCCGCCTGCAGCTGGCGGTTGATCTCGTACGAGAGCCGTAGCTGCAGGCGGATGTACGCGAGCCAGGCACGCTGCTGGTCGTGGTCGAGCCAGCCCCGGGCCGGACGTCTGGCGGTCATACCACCATCGTGCCACTTACGTGAACTGTCACGGATGTCAGATCTGCTCCGCGCCGCCGTCGACGAAGAGCTCCGCGCCGGTCATGAAGCTGCTGTCGTCGGATGCCAGGAACGCCGCGGCGGCCGCGATCTCCTCCGGCGCGCCCAGGCGGCCGAGCGGTACCTCAGCGGCCAGCGACGCAAACAGTGGCTCGACGCCTGCGGGGTCGCCGGCCAGCCCGGCGAGCCCCGGTGTCCGCACCGGACCCGGGACCAGCGTGTTGACCCGGATGTTCCGGCCGGCGAGCTCGGCGGCCCAGGTGCGTCCGAACGACCGGATCGCCGCCTTCGTCGCCGCGTAGAGCCCGAACGCCGCCGTGCCGTTGGAGGCGGCGGTGGAACCGGTCAGGATGATCGACGAACCCGGCTTGAGCAACGGCAACGCCTTCTGCACGGTGAAAAGCGTGCCGCCGACGTTGCGGTCGAACGTCGCGCGGTAGTCCTCGGCGGTGATCGCCTCCAGCGGGGCGAAGGAGCCGCCCCCGGCATTGGCCATGAGCACGTCGAGGCCGGCGCCGCGCTGTTCGACGGCCGCGAAGAGCCGGTCCAGATCCTGCGGGTCGCCGACGTCGCCGGCAATGCCGGTGGCGGACGAGCCGATCAGGGCGACCGCTTCGTCGACGGCCTCCTTCCTGCGTCCGGTCACGAAGACGTGCGCGCCCTCATCGGCGAAGCGCCGCGCGGCCGCCAGCCCGATCCCCGAGGTGCCGCCCGTCACCAGTGCCGTCTTGCCCTGCAGTCGGTTCATGTCTCTGCTCCTTCACCCGTGAACGACTTACCGCCCTCGACAACTCACGTGACATGTCACGTATTCCGGTCGTGAGCGTCGCCACATGCCCCAGGGGCCGCACACGGCCGAGCCCGACGCGCCTTTCTACCCGCCGGCACGGGGAGTACACCCGCCCAGCGGCAGGACCACGGCTCCCCCGGCCGGCAGGAGGACGGGTCGGGCTGGACCGCTGCCGTCATCGCCGCACTCGAGGGCGGCGAGACCGCGCTGCTGTACGCCTCGGGCATGGCCGCGATCACCGCGACGATCGTCGCCTTCGGCGCCGGCTCGCGGGTCGTCGCCCAGCGCGAACTGTACGGGGGAACCGTCGGCTTCCTGGAGAGGATCGCTCCGCGACTCGGCATCGACGTCGACTTCGTCCACCACGCCGACCTGGCGGGATTCGACCAGGCACTGCGCACCCCGGCGGCACTGGTACTGCTCGAGACGCCGACGAACCCGCTGCTGCGGATCACCGACGTCGCGGCGGTCTCGGCACTGGCCCAACGCGCCGGGGCGATTGTGGCCGTCGACGCCACGCTCGCCTCGCCGATCAACCAGCAGCTGCTCGGCCTCGGCGCGGACATCGTCCTGCACAGCGCCACCAAGTACCTCGGCGGCCACGGCGACCTCACCGCCGGCGTCTCGGTCACCTCGAACACGCTCGCCGAACGGCTCTGGAGCGACGCATACCTGTTCGGTGCAACGCTGTCCGCTCATGACGCGTGGATGCTGCAGCGCGGGCTGCGTACTCTGCCGGTGCGGATCCGGCAGCACAACCGGTCGGCTGCCGCAGTCGCGGCCTACCTGACCGAGCATCCCGCGGTGGTCCGGGTGCACCACCCCAGCCTTGCTGCCCACCCGCAAGCGGAGCTGATCGCCCGTCAGATGTCCGGCCCCGGCGGTGTGCTCAGCTTCGCACGCAAACGAAGCACGGATGACCCTGCCCGACGAGCCCCTGCTGTTCCTGAAGCCGGCCTCGGCCATCAGCGGCCCGAACGAACCGCTGCTCCTGCCACCGCTGAGCACGACCACCGACTACGAGATCGAACTGGGCGTCGTCATCGGCCGCACGGCATATGGAGTCAGCACGTCCGAGGCGATGGACCACATCGCCGGATATTGCATCGTCAACGACATCACCGAACGCACCTGGCAGCTGCACCGCGGCGGCACCTGGGACAAAGGCAAGGCACACGACACCTTCGCACCCATCGGGCCCTGGCTCGTCACGACCGACGAGATCCCCGACCCGCACCGCCTCGCCATGCACCTCTGCATCGACAACGAGACCCGGCCAGACCATGACCACCACCATCGAAGGACTCGGCACCCAACACACCCCCATCACCGCCGCCGTCCGGCCCATGCGGCGCCGCCCAGGCGCGCCGGAGCACGCCGCTTGGCACCCTGATGGGATTCAGACGGAAACAGGGGTTTCGGGCTCCATGTCGAACGAAGCCTGAAGGTTTGCCGGGCGCGTGCCGAGTCCGTCGCGGACCTGTCGCTGCCATGGCGCCTCGATGAGACTCTTGGTCTCCTCGATCATCGATGCCGGCTCCAGGTTCCGGTAGCTGTCCACCTCACCTGCGGCGACAGCAGTCAATGTATTGTAGACGGGTTCGGGATCGAACTGCGCCCGTGGGAAGGCGAGCCTCGAGTAGTCGAACAGCCGCTCGGAGGCTTCGTCCTCCCAGCCCTTCCACGTCTGGAACATGCGGTCGTTGAACCCGGTGAGAAACGGGCCTGGATTAACGGTGGCAACCTCGATGCCGAACTCGCGCAGCTCGTCCGCCATGCTTTCGGCGATCGCCTCGATCGCGTGCTTCGACGCCGAGTAGAGGCCGGTGAAGGGGTTGACGTTCAACCCTTCCCGGGACGACACCCAGACGATACGCCCCTCGCCGCGCTTGACCATCTGCTTCGCGATGCCCTGCGTCAGCAGAAGGGGACCGAAAAGGTTCACCTCGAATTGATGGCGAATGTTCCCGGCGGGAATGTCGACAGTCGAACCACCCTCCCCGACACCCGCGTTGTTCACCAGGATCTCGACGTCCCACGAAAGGGCCTTCCTCCGGTCGCCTTCGTCGGTGACGTCGAGCTTCTCGACCTGCAACTGCACCCCTCGCTGAGCGGCCTGCCACTTGAGGGTCTGCACCTGGGCCCAAATCTCCACGGCGGCGATGACGTCGAATCCCTTTCCAGCCAGGCGCATGGCCACCTCATGACCGAAACCAGTCCCGGCCCCGGTGACAAGAACCTTCTTCATAGCGGCAGCGTCCTTTCTGTAGCAGCAGGGCCGGCGACTCGGCACCTGGCCGGAATGCAGACGGAACGGTCCCCGGCTTGCGTTTCATCAGGTCCGCGCTCTCCCGCGCAGTCAGGGGGCACAGGGCGGGAGCCACGCAGCAGCTTCGCTGAAGTCGGGCCGACTGCCGCCACGGGAAGCGCGGCAGCCGCACCGGCCACATGACGAGTTCGGCACTACCCCGGCAAGGTCGCGGTACACCCCTGGCGCGCCGGCGCACACCCAGCTGGCGCGGAGCGACGGGCCGCCGCGTCGGCATCTGTCACGTCTCAGCCGTGCGCGCCCGGCTACCGGCTGGGCGGGACCGCGACGCTGCGGCGTTGCGCGTGGCCGCTGTGGCGGCGGCCGTTGGCGCCGGCGCGCCCGGTCGTGGCAGGTCGAGCTCGCCGGACACGTGCCCACCCACCACGACGAGCTGGTTCAGCAGGTCAACCAGGTGTGGTGTGGCGGCACGGTAGAAGATGCGGGTGCCGTCGCGACGGGAGGCGACCAGGCCCGCGTCCCGCAGTTTCGCCAGGTGCTGGGACACTGCGGCCACGTGGGCGCCCACCAGTTCGGCGAGTTCGCTCACTGAGTGCTCGCGGGTGGACAGCGCCCATACCAGCCGGAGCCGGGTGGGTTCGGCCAGTGCGCGCAGCACGTCCATCATCGGCTCGAACTGCTCTTGCCCCACCACGTAACAAAACCTAGCGGCTGGCCTGATGTCAGCCAACCCGGCGGGTTGCGTCCACGGGAGTGGTGTACGACTCGCCCACTTTGGGCGTGATGTGGTGAATGGGAACGGCCACCGCTAGATCCTTCGGAACGACGAAGAACTGAAGGAGATCAAGCGATGGCCGCACCTGTGAGTGTGGACGGTGCCACGTTCCTGCGTGAGCAACTCGAGTCCGCGTCACCCGATCTGTTGCGTGCGATGGTGAAAACGTTCGCCGATGCGCTCATGTCCGCCGAGGCCGACGCGGTGTGCGGCGCCGGCTACGGCGAACGCAGCGACGAACGCGTCCACTCCCGCAACGGCTACCGGCAGCGGGACTGGGACACCCGCGCCGGCACCGTCGAGCTCGCCATTCCGAAGCTGCGGCAGGGCTCGTACTTTCCGGACTGGCTGCTGCAGCACCGTCGCCGTGCCGAACAGGCCCTGGTCAGTGTGGTCGCGACCGCCTACCTGCTCGGGGTGTCCACGCGGCGGGTGGAGAAGCTCGTCGAGCAGCTGGGCATCGCCACACTGTCGAAGTCGCAGGTCAGCGAGATGGCGGCGCATCTGGACGCGCAGGTCGAGGCGTTCCGCAACCGGCCCCTGGACGCGGCGCATTACACGTTCGTGTGGGTGGACGCCCTCGTGATCAAGGTCCGTGAACACGGCCGGATCGTGAACGTCCACGCCCTGATCGCGGTCGGGGTCAACGCCGACGGCGGCCGCGAAGTCCTCGGCCTGGACGTCTCCTCGGACGAGGACGGCGCCGGCTGGCTGGCGTTCCTGCGGTCCCTGACCGCCCGCGGCCTGTCCGGAGTCCGCCTCGTCGTGTCCGACGCCCACCGCGGCCTGGTCAACGCCATCGGCGCCGCCCTGCCCGGCGCCACCTGGCAGCGCTGCCGCACCCACTACCTGCGCAACCTGCTCACCAAGGTGCCGAAGTCCGCGCAGCCGTGGGTCGCGACCCTGGTCCGCACGATCTTCGACCAGCCCGACGCCGACACCGTCCGAGCCCAGTACGACCGCGCCGTCGCCGCGATCGGCGAACGGTTCCCGACCGCGGCCGAGCACCTGCACGACGCCCGTGAGGAGCTCCTGGCGTTCACCGCGTTCCCGCGGGAGGTCTGGCGCCAGATCTGGAGCAACAACCCCCAAGAGCGGCTCAACAAGGAGATCCGCCGCCGAACCGACGTCGTCGGCATCTTTCCGAACCGGGCCGCGATCATCCGGCTCGTCGGCGCCGTCCTCGCCGAGCAGAATCTCAATGCGTCACGTCAAGTGGTGGCATGCGTCGGTGCTGCCGGACTGAAGGTTCGGTTGTCCCGCAGGAGTGCCCATAGGACGTCGACGAGACGTCTGGCCAGGGCAAGGATGGCCTGCTGATGCATCCGGTTCTCACCACGTTTGCGCTGGTAATAGGCGCTGGAAGCGCCGCCGGCCTTGATGCTGGACAGTGCCGCCATGAAGAACACTCGGCGCAGACCGCGGTGATAGCGCTTGGGACGGTGCAGATTCCCGCTGACGCGGCCGGAATCCTTCGGCACCGGGACCAAGCCCGCCTGCGCGGCCAGCCGTCCGGGGTTGGCGAACAGTGCCCGTGGATCACCGCCGGTCATGGCCACGAGCTCAGCGCCCAGGATCGGGCCCATCCCAGGCAAGCTCTCGATGATCGTCGCCTGCGGATGGGTCCGGAACCGCTCGGCGATCAGCTTGCTGGTGTCTCGGATACTGCGGTCCAACTCCAGCAACTGGCGAGCCAACCGCTTGATGAGCAGAGCAGTCGTCGCCTCTCCGGGCAGCACGATGTCCTGACCTGACGCGGCGCGAACGGCTGTCACGGCCATCGTTGCCGAGTTGCGAGCACCGAGCCGGGCAAGCTGCGCAGCGAGCTGTTCCTCATCGACCGAGCGCAGGGCAGTCGGAGTGCAGTACTCAGAAACCAGCATCAGTGCCGAGCGAGTCGTGAAGTCAAACGCCCGCTCGAGCGCCGGGAACACACTGGTGAGCAGTTCCCGCAGTCGGTTGACGCCACGCACCCACTCCGCAGACAAGTCGCTGCGATGCGCCGTGAGCCGGCTCAGCTCGATCGCCAGGTCGTCCGGCGCGGTCACGACCGTCAGATCGCGATGCCGCATCCGCGCCGTCTCGGCGATGATCCGGGCGTCTTTCGCGTCGGTCTTGCCCTCACCGCGGAACGCTCCAGCCATCCGGTTCACCGTCCGGCCAGGCACAAACACGACCCGCTGCCCGGCATGCAGCAGCAATCCCAGCAGCAGCGCCGCGACCGGGCTCGTCAGATCCACAGCCCAGCGAACTTCTCCATCCACCGCAGCGGCTCGGGCCAGCAACTCCACGATCGCCTGCTGATCATTGTCGACCTTGACCGACCACAACACGTCACCATCACCGTCGATCGCAACCGCGTGATGCTTCGCCTTCCCAGCATCGATGCCAACCCACGCCGCAACCACTGCCACGAGCGCTGCACCACCCTCCAGCAGGCACGATCCGAACGGACAGCCCCGCCGACAGGTCCCTAACCAGCGACGATTCGCAACAGATCTCAATCAGCGGACAGGGCATCCAGAACGACGAGGCGGCCACTCTGCTCAAGCCACCAACGGCACCGACGAATCAGCCACACCCCGCCGCCCCCGGATCTGGGCACCTCACCCAGACGACAAGATCTTAGGGACCGACGAATGGACTGAAGGCCGCCGTTACATGGGCCTGGAAATCCTCGCCAAAGCCAGACTCACCCTGATCACGACCGAGGGAACCAACGCTGAACCCACCGCCGCCGAACTGGCAGCGGCCTAACATTCAACCATCTGGATCAGCGCTGGCCGTTCCTACACCACGCCAGCGGACGCGACCAACCCGGCGCCACCTCCGGCTCCGGTCGTCACGCATATTTGCGCAGAGACGCAAATAGGTGGCACACTGCACGACGGTTCTAGCTGGATCGGTTTGAGGAGGTGACGGGCATGCGAAGTTGTGACCCTCCCTCCAGTTGTCATCCTCGGCCCCGCAGGGCCGCCTGAGCACCGGCGCTCCCGCCGCGGATGCCTTGATCCCACCGTCTCGCGCGCCTCCGTGTCGCTCGTTCGGTCACGTCGCGCGCAGACCGGGCCGTGTCGCCCGATTTCCCGCCCGTGGGCGGTACTCCGTGTTGGTTTCTCCCCGTAGGGGGCTGTTCATGCTGTCCATGAGGCGCGCTCCGCGCGTGGCACCAAGGCCGCCGGCGCGGCTGCCGTGGCTGCGTTCCCAGTTCGGCTGGGTGGACTGGGTCGTCGCGGCCGCAGTCCTGGTGCTGTTCTACCTGGTGTTCCGGATCGCCGAGGGCACGACCGTGTCGTTCACCCCGCAACACCTTGCCATCGACACCAACCCGGCCCGGCTGCCGTATTACGCCGGGCGCAGCCTGCTGCGCATGTTCGTCGCGCTCGGCGTCTCCACCGTCTTCACCTTCGGCTTTGCGTACGCCGCGGCCCGGTCGCGGCGGCTGGAGAAGATCCTCATCCCCGCGCTGGACATCCTGCAGTCAGTACCGGTGCTGGCCTTCCTCACCGTCGCCATCGGCGCGTTGCTCGCCCTGTTCCCGCACTCGTTCATCGGCCTGGAACTCGCCTCCATCTTCGCGATCTTCACCTCGCAGGCGTGGAACATGACGTTCAGCTTCTACCACTCGCTGATCACCCTGCCCCGCGATCTCGACGAGTTGTCCCGCAGTCTGCGCCTCACCCGGTGGATGCGGTTCTGGAAGATCGAGGTCCCCAACGGCGCGATCGGCCTGATCTGGAACAGCATGATGTCCTTCGGTGGCGGCTGGTTCTTCCTGGTCGCCTCCGAGGCGGTCACCGTCGCCAACGCCCAGTACACCCTGCCTGGAGTTGGCGCCTACGCCGGAGCCGCGATCGCCCAGGGGAACCTGGGCCATGTGTTCCTGGCCATCGCGGCCATGGCCGTGATGGTGATCGGCGTCAACTTCTTCTTCTGGCGGCCGATGACCGCCTGGGCGGAGAAGTTCAAGCAGGAGCAGTCCGAGGCCACCGAGGTCCAGCGCTCCGTCGTGCTGGACTTCCTGCGCCGCTCGCACTGGCCCCAGGCCCTCGCCCCGGCCCGGCGCAAACTCGCAGGATGGTCCGCGATGGCCGGCCGCGTGTTCGGCACCGACGACCGGCCGTTGCCGGTCAGCCACGGCCGCCGTCTCGCCGGCGACGTCGTCTTCGCCGCCGCGACGATCGCCCTGATCGGCTGGGGCTTGTACAGCCTGCTGCGGTACCTGCACGGCACCGCCGGGCTCGGCGTGGTCGCCGAACCGCTACTGCTCGGGCTGCTCACCCTCGGCCGGGTGATCGTCCTCGTCGTGCTCACCACCCTCGTCTGGGTGCCCATCGGCGTGCGCATCGGGTCAAGCCCCCGATTGGCCCGCATCGCCCAGCCCATCGTGCAGATCCTCGCCTCGTTCCCAGCCAACTTCCTGTTCCCGCTCGCCACCTGGCTATTTGTCCGCACCGGCCTGTCCATCGACATCGGCGGCATCCTGCTCATGGGCCTCGGCGCACAGTGGTACATCCTGTTCAACACCATCGCCGGAGCCATGGCCATCCCGACCGACCTGCGCGAGGCCATGGACAACCTCGGCGTCCACGGCTGGCGGCGCTGGCGGCGGCTGATCATCCCAGCGATCTTCCCCTACTACGTCACCGGCGGCATCACCGCCTCCGGCGGCGCCTGGAACGCCAGC
>NZ_JBFAJA010000163.1:0-16095 GCF_040654975.1 Dactylosporangium sp. NPDC050588
CTGCCTTCGTAGACGCGGTAGCCGGTGACGGTGCCGGTCGAGGCGTTCCAGGCGAGGGTGAAGCTGGTGTTCGTGGTCGCGGTCACCCGGAAGTTACCCGGCACGCCAGGGGTCCCGGCCGGCGTGGTCGGGGTCGTGCCGCCCCCGCACGAGGCGCCGTTGAGCGTGCAGTTGGTCGGGGTGCCGCTGCCGGCGGCGATGAACCCGAAGCTGGCCGTGCCGCCGGGGGCGATCGTGCCGTTCCAGGAGTTCGTGAAGGTCACGTGACCGGAGGTGCCGGTCCGGTTGGAGTCCCACGACGAGCTGACCGAGGTGCCGCTGGGCAGGTCGAACGCGACCGTCCAGCCGTTGATCGTGCTGCTCGTGCCGTTGGTGATCGTGTACTTGGCCTCGTAGCCGGAACCCCAGGTGGAGGTTTGGACGAAGGCCGCGGTGGCGGCCGCGGCGGACGCCGGCGTCGCGGCGACGGTGATGACGGTGGCCGCGGCCGTTGCCAGGGCAGCCGCGATCACCCCGATTCGCAGTCTCATTGCAGACCTGCCTCGGAGTCGGGTCGAGATGGGGGATGGTAGGGCGCCCTAGCGCGGACACTACGCGAAGGTTTGTTAACAGTAAAGATGTTGGTCAATCACCTGTTGTTGATCTCGTGCAGAGTGTCGTACCCGGCCGTTACGCTCGCGTCGTGGATGGTCGGTCGCGGGCGACGCTCGTGCAGGAGGCCGCCCGGCGGTGGCGCTCGCAGCTCATCGACCTGGGCGGACGTAACACACTGCTGTATTACAAGGACCTGCGCTCCGGCACGCTCGACCTGTCCGCCGCCGACCCCGTCGCCGTCTCCGCCCTCCTCGGCGGGCGCACCATGTCGCTCACCCAGCTGTTCCCCCGCTCCGGCGGCAAGCGGTCCGCGGCGGCCCCTGCCCCTGCCGACACGGTGCTCGATGCCGGGGAGCCGCCCGTCGCCGCACCCGACCCCGGCGCGTCCCGTCTGGTCGACGACGGGCGTCCGGCGATCGGGCGGGCCTCCGTACCGGCGACGCCTCCTGAACCTGAAGCAGCGGTGGAAACCGTCGAGCCTCCGGCTGCCGAGTCCTCGGCCGTCGAGGCTGCGGCTGCCGGGTCCTCGGCTGCTGGGCTCTCTGCCGGCGGGTCCTCGGCCGGCGGACCCGACGACGGGCCGGCGCTGACGCACGCGGCGGCGGTGAAGCGGGCGCGCACGATCAGGAACAAGGCCCGTGAGCTGGCCGAGGAGCGCGGCATCGAGACGTGTTTCGTGGCGATCGGCTCGGCGACCTGGACCCCGGCGGCCGGCAGCGGCGTGCCCGCGGCGCCGGTCCTGCTCCGCTCCGCCCAGCTGCGTGCCCGCGGCGCCGCCGAGGACGACTTCGAGCTCAGCGTCCACGGCGACACCGAGGTCAACCCGACCCTGCTGCAGCTGCTGGAGGAGGAGTTCGGCGTCCAGGTCGACGCCGACGAGCTGGAGGAGCTGATCAGCTACACCGCCGGCTTCGACCCGCAGCCGCTGTATGAGCGGCTGGTGAAAGAAGCGTCCGGGCGGGTCCGCGGGTTCACGATCGGGCCGCGGTGCGTGCTCGGCACGTTCTCCTATGCGAAGCTGCCGATGGTCAACGACCTGCGGGTCGCCGCCGAGGCGCTCGAAGGCCACGAGATCATCGCCGCGATCGCCGGCGACGGCGAGGCACAGCGGCGGCTGCACGCGACCGGCGCGGTCCAGCTCGACGACCCCGACCTGATCGCCCCCGACGACGAGTTCCTGGTCCTGGACGCCGACTCCTCGCAGAACTACGCGATCAACGCCGTCCTGTCCGGCCAGCACAGCGTGATCAAGGGGCCGCCCGGCACAGGCAAGAGCCAGACCATCGCCAACCTGATCGCGTCGCTGGTCGCGCGCGGCAAGCGGGTGCTGTTCGTGGCGGAGAAGCGGGCCGCGATCACCGCCGTCACCGACCGGCTCGCCCGGCGCGGACTCGGCAGCCTCGTCATGGACGTCCACGACGGCACCACCTCGCGGCGCAAGGTCGCCGCCGACCTCAAGGCCGCGTTCGACTCGGCCGCCCGGATCGCCCAGCCCGACCTCAGCGTCCTGCACGAGACCCTGATCACCAAGCGCGCCCAGCTCAACGGGCACGACGAGGCGCTGCACCAGGTCCGCGAGCCGTGGGGGATCAGCGCATTCCAGTCGCAGACCGCCATCCTCGCGCTGACCGCCGCGGGGCGGCCGATGACGGCGGTGCGGCTGCGGGGGCAGACGCTCGCCGCGCTGGACGCCGGCACCGCCCGGCGCGTCCGGGAGCAGCTGCGCGACTTCGCCGCGCTCGGCGGTTTCACCCTCACCGGGCAGCAGTCCGGCTGGGCCGGGGCGGCCGTGCGGACCCCCGCCGACGCCGAGGCGGCGTTCGGGCTGGTCGAGCGGCTCGCCGAGCGCACCCTGCCCGCGGCCCGCCCCGCGCTGCGCCACGTCCAGGAGCAGACCGGCCTGCGCCCGCCCGCCGACCTGGCCGGCTGGCGGCAGCTGTTCGGGTTCCTCGACGGGGTCGCCGCGACCCTGACCCAGTTTCACGAGGACGTGTTCCGCGTCGACCTCGCCACCCACATCGCGTCGGCCGCCGACGCCGCCTGGCGCCGCGAGCACGTCGGCCAGCCCGGCACCGACGCGGGCTGGCTCACCCGCCGCCGCATGCGCAAGCAGGCCGCCCAGCTGTGGCGCGGCCCCGGCAGCCCCAGCCGGCAGCAGCTCTTCACGGGCCTGTCCACGGCACTGGCGCAGCGCGCGGCTTTTGCGAACGGCGGCGGCCGGCCGCAGCTGCCCACGGAGTATCCGCGGGCGCGGGCAGCCTTTCACGAGCTCGACGAGCAGGTCGGGCAGCTGCAGCGGCACGTGCCGCACCTCGGGCTCACCGCGATGGACCTCGACCGCCTCGGGGCCGTGCTGACCGGGCTGGCCGGCGACGAGCGCACGCTGCGCCGAGTCCCGCGCCTCAACGAGCTGGGCGCCGGGTTCACCGCGCTCGGCCTCGACCAGCTCGTCGCCGACCTCGGCGGCCGTCGCGCCGACGCCGACCTCGCCGCGGCCGTCTTCGACGCCTGCTGGCACGCGTCGATCCTGCAGCACCTCGGGTTCACCGACGACCGCATCGGCGCGTTCGACGGGGAGCGGCACACCCGCACCGTCGCGGAGTTCCGCGCCGCGGACCACCAGCACATCGACGCGACCGCGAGCCGCGTCCTGCGGGCCGTCGCCGAGCACATCACGCGCACCCGCGACCAGCACCCCGACGAGAGCCGCCTCGTCGAGCACCAGGCCAACCTGAAGCGCCGGCACCTGCCGATCCGCCAGCTCTTCGCGACCGCCCCGCACATGCTGACCGCGCTGCGCCCCTGCTGGGCGATGAGCCCGCTGGTCGTGTCGCAGCTGCTGCCCGCCGCGGCGGACCTGTTCGACGTCGTCGTGTTCGACGAGGCCAGCCAGGTCACGCCGGCCGACGCGGTCCCCGCGCTGCTGCGCGCCCGGCAGGTCGTCGTCGCCGGCGACGAGCACCAGCTGCCGCCCACGTCGTTCTTCACCGCGGCCGAGGACGGCGGGGCCGACCCCCTCGGCGTCCGGCCCGACGGCTCGATCGACCTGTCGCTCACCTCCGGCTACGAGTCGATCCTGGACGTGCTGACGGCGCTGCTGCCCGCGTACCTGCTGCGCTGGCACTACCGCAGCCAGGACGACCGGCTCATCGGCTTCTCCAACGCCCACATCTACGAGCGCTCGCTCGTCACGTTCCCGGGCACGGCCGGCGCCGGTTCCGTGCAGCACGTGCACGTGCCCTTCGACCCGGCCGACGCTTCCGGTGCCGCCGACAGCGTCACCGCCGAGGTGGACCGGGTCGTCGAGCTGGCGTTGCAGCACGCCCAGCTGCGCCCGTCGCAGTCCCTCGGCGTCATCACGATGGGCATCACCCACGCCGACCGCATCGACCTCGCGCTGCGCAAGGCCCTGTCCGCCCGCCCCGACCTGCACGCGTTCTTCGCCGAGTCCGCCGCCGAGCCCTTCTTCGTCAAGAACCTCGAACGCGTCCAGGGCGACGAGCGCGACGCGATCATCCTCTCCATCGGCTACGGCAAGAACGCCTCCGGGCAGCTGCCGTATCGCTTCGGCCCGCTCCTGCTCCCCGGCGGCGAGCGACGGCTCAACGTGGCGGTCACCCGCGCCCGCCGCCGGATGACCCTGGTCAGCTCCTTCACCGCCGCCGACATGGACCCGGCCCGCAGCACCTCCGAGGGCGTGCGCCTGCTCCGCGCCTATCTCGAGTACACCGCCTCGGGCGGCACGTCCCTCGGCGGCGCCGCCGCCCCTTCCGCGGCACCCGACGCCTTCGAGACCGACGTCCTCAACCGCCTCACCGCGGCCGGCATCCCGGTCACCGCCCGCTTCGGCGTCGCGGGCGCCTTCATCGACTTCGCCTGCGCCCACCCCGCCAACCCCGAGGAGCTCATCCTCGCCATCGAGACCGACGGCGCCACCTACCACTCGGCGAGCACCGCCCGCGACCGCGACCGCCTCCGGCAGGAGCAGCTGGAGCGCCTCGGCTGGCGGTACCACCGCATCTGGTCCTCCGACTGGGTCGCCGACCCCGCCGCCGAGACCGCCAGGACTCGCGCCGCGTATGACGAGGCGCTCGCCGCCGCCGACGCCCGCCGCTTCAACGAGCCGACGGTCGTCCTCAACTTCCCGCTCGCACCGTCCCCCGCCGCGGCCTCTTCCCCCCGCACCCTGCCCCGCCCCGACATCACCCCCGGCCGCCCGATCACCGAGTACCCGCGGGCGGCGCTGGTCGCGCTGATCTCCTGGATCGAGTCCGACACCCTCCTGCGCACCGAGGAGGAGGTCCTGGAGGAGGCCCGCCGCGAGCTCGGCTTCAAACGCGGCGGCACCCGCATCAACGCCGCCCTCACCGAAGCCCTGCACGAGTCCCGCGCCACCGCCACCTCCACCCCCGACCCCGCAGCCGCTCCACCGGACGCGGACCGGACGACGGCGCCACCCATCACCCCCGCGGCCGTTCCGCCTGATCCGGACCGGACGACAGTGCTGCCCGTCGTCCCCGCCGACCCCGACGAGACCCGCTTCTTACCGCAGCGCCCCGAAACCGACTGACAGCCCGGGGGCACGTCGGCCGCCCCGCATGCTTCCCACGATGCGCAAACCGGCCCCAGCGCTGAGCCGCCCCGTCAGGAACCGGTGTTGTCGCGGAGCGTCCCGGCAGCACCAGACGGACGACACCCGGGCCAGACCACGGCGCCCGAGTCCGGCTGACCGTCTCCGGGATCGCCTCTGCCGGCCGGTGGAGGAACGCGGCCCGACGCTGTGCCGCCCCGTCGGGGACTGGCGCTGTCGTGGAGCGTGCCGGCGGCGCCAGACGGACGAGACCCGTGCGCTACCGCGGCACCCTGAGCTCGGCTGACCGCCTCCGGGATCGCCTCTGCCGGCCGGTGGGGAACGCGGCCCAACGCTGTGCCGGGGCATCGGGGACTGGCCCTGTCGTGGAGTGTCCCGGCGGCGCCAGACGGACGACACCCGTGCCCTACCGCGGCACCCTGAGCTCGGCTGACCGCCTCCGGGATCGCCTCTGCCGGCCCGCAGCTTGGGCTTCTACGGTGCGGGGGATCGCAGCCCTGACGCTGTGCTGGCTAGATCGCTCATCGGCCCAGTCGGTGGTGGCGAGCAGGCGGGTCGGACGCCGCCGCCTGGGCAGACGTTGGTCAATGCCCTGGTTTGTGGCTTTTGTGTATCGACGGTGTGCGATCTGCCTGCAAATCAGAGATCCAAATGTATGTGGATCGCGCGATGTCTATCCGGAAAAGGGGCCTTTGGGGCATTGATCAATGTCTGTGCCGGGGGCGGCAGGTGGCGGGCGAGGGGTCGGGGGTCGGTGACGGTCGCGGGTGGGTGGACTCGGCGGCGAAGGAGGGCTCCGGCTGCACGACGCAGTGCAGCCGGAGCCGGGACAGGGGACTACGCGGGGGCGGTGAAGGTGTACGAGCCGGCGGGCAGCAGGAACGTGCCCGTGCCCGAGGGGACGGCCTGGCCGGGGGCCAGGATCGAGCCCGGTGCGGAGGTGGGGACGCGGACCGTTGCCGAGGTGCCGGCCGGGACCGTCACCCGCAGGGTGAGGGTGCCGGCGGAGATGGACCAGTCGCTGACGGCCAGGCCGTACGGGGTCTCGTAGGAGGACTTTGCGGAGGTGAGGCCGCCGCCGGGCTGGGGGGCGATGAGCAGCGACGCGTAGCCAGGCGAGGCCGGGCCCAGGCCGCCGACCTGGCGGTACAGGAAGTCGCCGACGGAGCCCAGGCCGTAGTGGTTGAAGGAGTTCATGCCTGGGTCCTGGAAGGAGCCGTCGGTGCGGATGCCGTCCCAGCGCTCCCAGATCGTGGTGGCGCCGCGGCTGTTCATGTAACCCCAGCCGGGGAAGCCGGGCTGGAGCAGGATCTGGTACGCCGTGTCCGCGTGGCCCGTGTCGACCAGGACCGGCAGGAGGTTCTCGACACCGAGGAAGCCGACGGACAGGTGCCCGCCGGAAGCGGCGACCTTGGCGACCAGCCGGGAAGCCAGGGAAGAGACCCGGGAAGGCGGGACCAGGCCGAAGGCCAGCGCGAGGGTGTAGCCGGTCTGGGTGTTGCCGGAGACGGTCCCGTCGGCAGCGACGAAGCGGGAGGTGAAGGCGGCCCCGACCTGGTCGGCCAGCGCGCCGTAGGAGTTGCCCTGCGCCGTGCGGCCCGTCGCATAGGCCATGCGCGAGACCAGGCGGGCGGACCAGGCGAAGAACGCCGTGGATATGACGTCCTGGGCGGTGTTGTCGTTGACGTTGAGCCAGTCGCCGTAGGTGGGCTGGTTGCGGATCAGGTCGCTGCCCGAGGTGGCGCGCAGGTAGTCGACCCAGCGGGCCATCGCGTCGAAGTGCTCGTCGACGACGCGGATGTCGCCGTGGCGCTGCCAGAGGGTGTAGGGGACGATGACGCCCGCGTCGCCCCAGCCGGCGGTGCCGGCGCCGCAGCAGACGGCGGGGGCGACGTCGGTGAAGGCGCCGTCGGAGCGCTGGGCGTCGACCAGGTCGTCGGAGAACTTGTCGAGGAAGCCCTGGACGTCGACGTTGAAGGTCGAGGTGGCGGCGAAGATCGCGATGTCGCCGGTCCAGCCGAGCCGTTCGTCGCGCTGCGGGCAGTCGGTGGGGATGGAGAGCATGTTGGAGCGCTCGCCCCAGAGGATGTTGTGCTGCAGCTGGTTGACCAGGGCGTTGGAGGTGGTGAGGGTGCCGAGCTGGGCGCCGGCGGTCCACGCGGCGCGGCCGGTGACGGTGTCCGCGGTCGGGGTGAAGCCGGCCGGGAGGCCGGTCAGCTCGACGTAGCGGTAGCCGTGCACGGTGAAGCGTGGCTCGTAGACCTCCGCGCCGCCGGTACCGGCGAGCGTGAAGCGATCCGTCGCCTGGGCGGCGCGCAGGTTGGTCGTGTAGAGCTGGCCGCCGGTGAGCACCTCGGCGTGCCGGATCTGGACGGTGGTGCCGGCCGGGCCGGTGACGGAGATGCGGTTCCAGCCGGTGAAGTTCTGGCCCATGTCGAAGATCCACACGCCGGGCGACGGCTGCGTGACCGAGACGGGCCGGAACTCCTGCTGCACCCGGACGCCGTTGTCGACCTGCGAGACCAGGTTCGGCTTCGTGCCCGTCCGTACAACAGCGGATGCCCACGACGAGTCATCGAACGCAAACCCGTCCCAGCCGGCCACGGCAAGCCGAGCATCGTACGTCTCACCGTGGTACAGATCGTCCGCGCGGATCGGGCCGCTCAAGACCTTCCACGAACCATCTGTCCGCACCACGGACGAAGTGCCATCGGTATACACAAGCAGCAGCTGCGCCGAGTACCAGGGCTGCGTGCCGTACTTCTGGCTGCCGGCGAAGCCCAGGCTGCCGGAGTACCAGCCGTTGCCGAGCCAGGCGCCGAGCGCGTTCGCGCCCTGCCGGATCTGGCCGGTGACGTCGTACACCTTGTACTGGACGCGCTTGGTGTAGTCGGTCCAGCCGGGGGCGAGCACGTCGGTGCCGACGCGGGCCCCGTTGAGCCGGGTCTCGTGCAGGCCGAGCGCGGTGGTCAGCAGCCGCGCGGACGCGACGGGCTTGCTCACCGTGAAGCCCTTGCGCAGCAGCGGCGCGGCCTTCGCGATCGAGACGTTCGAGGCCCAGGGGCCGGTGCCGTAGGTGGCCACGGCGCGCGCCGCGGGCCAGGAGCTGTCGTTGAACCCGCCGGTGTTCCAGCCCGCGGGGGCGGTGGTGGACGCCTTCCACGACGCGTCGGTGACGAGCGACGCGCCGGTGAGCTTGGCGATCATGCCGGCCGGCGACTGGGTGGTGTTCTCCGACGCGATCGCGATGGTGTTGGCACCGGCGACGAGCCGGCTCCGGATGTCGACGGCGGACGCCTGCTGCCACGACTGGTACACCCGCGGCGAGGTGCTGACCTGGACGCCGTTGACCCACACGTCGGCGGTGTCGTCGCCGGTGACCACGAGGGTGGCGGTGGCGGGGACAGAGGCGAGGGTGAACGTGCGCCGGAAGTAGCGGGTCGCCGCCGGCACCCCGGCGGCGGGGTCACCCTCGGGGTACCAGATCCAGGTCGCGCCGGACAGGTCGGCGGTGACGGCCGCCTGCCCGATGAAGTCGCCGGTCCACTCGGTCGCGGGCGCGCGCAGGCCGGTCTCGAACGACCAGGTGGGGCTCCACGCGCTGACCCGGCCCTGGGTGTCCCAGACGCGGACCTTCCACGTGTAGCGCCGCATCGACTGCAGGGCCGGGCCGGTGTAGACGACGTCGACCTGCTGGCCGGACGCGACCCGCCCGCTGCTCCACACGCCGTCGACCGACAGCTCGTAGGCGGCCTGGCGCTGCTGCACGGCGGTCGAGGTGAGCTTCCAGCCGAAGCGCGGCTGCGCGGCGTCGACGCCGAGCGGGTTGGCACGGTGCTCGACCGTGCCGCTCGCGACGCTCAGCGGGGAGGGCGCGTCGGGGTCGGGTGCGACGACGTTCGAGTTCCACGGGCCGACGCCGTAGGCGCCGAGGTCGGTCGCGGCGGGCCAGCCACCGTCGGCGAAGCCGGGCTGCTCCCAGCCGGTCGGCACGGTCTGGAACGCCTTCCAGCTGCCGTCGGTGACGAGGTCGGTGGTGCCGCCGGCGGTGACGACGTGCACCTTGCCGATCAGGCCGGCCGGCCCGTCGGTCGTGTTGCGGGCCGCGATCGCGAGGGTGTTGGCGCCGCTGACCAGGGCGGACTGCAGGTCGACGTAGACGGCGTTCTTCCACGAGTCCACGACCCGCGGGGAGGCGGCGACGGGCTTGCCGTTGAGCCACACGTCGACGGTGTCGTCGCCGGTGACGACGAGCTGGGCCTCGCTGACCGCGCCGGCGGCGACGGTGAACGTCTTGCGGAAGTAGCGGTAGGCGGCGGGGGCGCTGCTGGCCGGGTTCCCCTCCGGGTACCAGACCCAGTGCGCTCCGGCGAGGCTGACGGGGGTCGCGGCCTCGGCCGGAGCCGACGGCGCGGCGAGGAGTGCGGCGAGCAGGACGAGCGCGGTGGCGCCCGCGCGGCGTCTCTTCAGGCGCATGGCGGTGCTCCTGTTCGATGGATTGAAACGTTTCATTGAGTGGTGATGTCCTGACTGTACGTAGACCCTGGTCAATAAGCAACGTCCAGCGCCGCGACGAACCGCAAGATGAGGGAAGTGTGGAGGTGGGATGCCGGGAAAGCTGCTCGTCATCGGTGGTGCGGAGAGTCATGACCCCGGCGACGACGCCATCCTCGAACGGTTCGTGCTGCTCGCGGGCGGCTCCGAGGCGCACCTCGTGGTGATCGCGACCGCGAGCGAGTGCCCGGAGCAGCGGGAGAAGGAGTACGCGGACGTCTTCCACCGGCTCGGCGCCGGCCGCGTCACCCCGCTGCGCCTCGACGAGCGCGACGACAGCAACAGCGACCTGGCCGTGTCCGTGATCGAGCACGCCACCGGCGTCTTCTTCACCGGCGGCGACCAGCTGCGGATCACCACCGTCGTCGGCGGCTCCAAGGTCGACACGGCGATGCACGCGCGGCTCGCCGAGGGCATGATCCTCGCCGGCACCAGCGCCGGCGCCGCCATGATGTCCAGCACCATGATCCTCGGTGGCAGCATCGCGTCGGTCTCCACCGGCAGCGTCCGCACCGGCCCCGGCATGGAGTTCCTGCCCGGCGTGCTCATCGACATGCACTTCGCCCAGCGCGGCCGGCTCAACCGGCTGCTCAGCGCCGTCGCGATGTTCCCGCACGAGCTCGGTCTCGGTATCGACGAGAACACCGCGATCCTCGTCGAAGGCGACGTGTTCGAGGTGCTCGGCGCCGGCACCGTCACCGTCATCGACGCCGGGCAGGCCCGCACGATCAGCGCGACGATGTCGGAGGTCGGCGGGCCGATCGCCCTGTGCGGCGCCCAGCTGCACGTGCTCCCGGCGGGCTGGCGCTTCAACCTCACCGAGCGGGCGGCCATCAAGAGATCGGATCCTGACCATGCGAATTGAGAGCAGCCGCCGCCTGCGCGGCCCGAACCGCTATCTCGCGCGCCCCGTCCAGGTCACCCGGGTCCTGCTCGACGGGCTGACCGAACGCGAGAGCAGCGACTTCCCCGGCTTCACCGACCGGCTCCTGGCCGCCTTCCCCGGGCTCGCCGAGCACCACTGCGCGTTCGGCGAGCCCGGCGGCTTCGTCAAGCGCCTGCACGGCGGCACCTACTTCGGGCACACCGCCGAGCACGTCGCGATCGAGCTCTCCCAGCGCATCGGCCGCCCCGTCAACTTCGGCCGCACCGAGGGCACCGGCGTGCCCGGCGAATACGACGTCGTCACCGAGTGCCCGGTCGACGAGCCACCCGACTCCGGCGTCGCCGAGGCCCTCCTCGCGCTGGCGATCGCCGGTGTACTGGCGGCGCTGCACGGCGAGCCGGTGCGCGTCGAGGACGAGCTTGCGGTCCTGCGCCGCACGTACGAACGCGAAAAAGCCGGACCGAGCACCGCCGCCATCGCCGACGCCGCCCGCGCCCGCGGCATCCCGGTCGAGCGGGTCGGCGAGCTCAGCCTTCTGCGCCTCGGCTACGGCCGGCACCGCAGGCTCGTGTGGGCCGCACTCACCGACCATACCTCCGCGATCGGCGTCGACATCGCGTCCGACAAGGAGCTCACCCGGCGGCTGCTCGACGAGGCCGGCGTCCCCGTCCCCACCGGCGGCGCCGCCGCCTCCCTCGCCGAGGCCCTGGACATCTTCGCCGAGCTCGGCCCGCCCGTCGTCGTCAAGCCCCGGCAGGGGCGCCAGGGGATGCACGTGTTCCTCGGCGTCGACACCCCCGACGCGCTGCGCGCCGCCTACGAGGCCGCCACCGCGGGCGGCGACGACGCGGTCGTCGAGCGCGAGCTGACCGGCCGCGACTACCGCGTGCTCACCGTCGGCGGCAAGGTCGTCGCCGCGGCCGAGCGGGTCGCCGCGCACGTCGTCGGCGACGGCGCCACCGACGTCGCCGGCCTGATCGCCCGCGCCAACGAGGACCCGCGCCGCGGCGACGGGCACGCCCGGGCGCTGACCCGGATCGTCGTCGACGACGTCGCCCTCACCCTGCTGCGCCGCCAGGGCGTCGCCGTCGACACGGTCCCCGCCGCCGGGCAGGTCGTGCGGCTGCGTGAGAACGCGAACCTCTCCACCGGCGGCACCAGCGTCGACGTCACCGACGACGTCCACCCGTCCGTCGCCGACCTGTGCCGGCGGGTCGCCGCGATCGTCGGCCTCGACATCGCCGGCCTCGACCTGCGCCTGCCGTCGATCGCCGAGCCGCTGCCCCCGACCGGCAGCCTTGCGGGCGGCGGCGTCATCGAGGTCAACGCCGCGCCCGGGCTGCGGATGCACCTCGACCCCAGCGACGGCACCGCCCGCGACGTCGGCGACGCGATCGTGGAGGCGCTGTACCCGGCCGGCAGCCCGTCGCGGATCCCGATCGTCGCCATCACCGGCACGAACGGCAAAACCACCGTCGCCCGGCTCACCGCGCACCTGCTGGACGGCGCCGGCCTGCGCGTCGGCGTCACCACCACCGACGGGATCGCCATCGGCGGCCGGCTCGTGCAGCGCGCCGACGCCACCGGGCCGCGCTCCGCCCGCGTCGTGCTCAGCGACCCGACCGTCGACGCCGCCGTGCTCGAGACCGCCCGCGGCGGCATGCTGCGCCAGGGTCTCGGGTACGACTGGAGCGACGTCGGCATCATCACCAACCTGGCCAGCGACCACCTCGGCCAGGACGGCATCGACAACATCGAGGACCTGGTCGACCTCAAGTGCCTCATCGGCGAGCGCGTCCGCGAGGGCGGCGCCGTCGTCCTCAACGCCGACGACCCGCGCAGCCGCGGCCTCGCCGCCCACCCCGGCCGGTTCGAGAAGCGCGAGATCGTCTGGTGCAGCCTCGACCCGCGCAACCCGCTGATCCGGCGGCACTGGGACACCGGCGGCCGCGCGTACCTGCTCGCCGACGGCTGGCTCGTCGAGCTCGCCGACCGCCGCTGGATCCCGATCCTCGCCGTCGGTGAGCTCGGCGGCGGCTTCGGCGGCGCCGCCCGTCACCTCGTCGCCAACGCCCTCGCCGCGACCGCCGCCGCCCGCGTCCTCGGCGTCGCCACCGCCCGCGTCGCCGAACGCCTCCGCACGTTCACCGACAACCCCGGCCGCGGCATGCTGCTGCACCTCGGCGGCGTCGACGTCCTCGTCGACTACGCGCACAACCCCGCCGCCATCCGCGCGATCGGCGACCTCGTCGACCGCCTCTGGGGTGCCGACCACGCCGTCGCCGCCGTCACCCTCCCCGGCGACCGCCGCGACGACCTGCTCCGCGAGTCCGCGCGCGAGGTCGCCCGCTTCGACCGGGTCGTCATCTACGAGGACAGCGACCGCCGCGGCCGGGCACCCGGCGAGGTCCCGGCGATCCTGCACGACGAGCTGGCCGCCACCTCGCCGAAGGCCACCTGCACCGTCGTGCGGACCGTCGACGAGGCCGTCCCCGCCGCACTGGCGATGGCCCGCCCCGGTGACGTGGTGCTGCTGCTGTACGAGAAGATCGAGCCGGTCCTGTCGCTCCTGCGGACCCTCGGCGCCGAGACCGCGCACGATCAACACGTGTCGTTTCCGCTCATCGGGGCATCTGTATGACGTGGAGCGCTATCGGCTGATCGAGCAACTCGGTATGGGCGGCATGTCCGTCGTCTGGCGGGCCCGCGACGAGGTGCTGGGCCGGCCCGTCGCCGTCAAGCACCTCGCGGCGGCCGCCGATCCGCGGTCCCGCCGCCGCATCCAGGACGAGGCCCGCGCCGCCGCGCTCCTCAGCCATCCGCACATCGCCGCCGTGTACGACTTCGGCCACGACGCCGACGGTGCGCCGTTCGTCGTCATGGAGCTCGTCGAGGGCGAGTCCCTCGAGGACCGGCTGGTCCGCACCGGCGGCCCGCTCGAGGTCGCCGAGTCGCTGCGGATCGCGGGGCAGCTCGCCTCGGCCCTCGCCGCCGTCCACGAGCGCGGCCTGGTGCACCACGACGTCAAGCCCGCCAACGTCATGCTCACCGCAGGCGGGCCGAAGCTCGTCGACTTCGGCGTCTCCGCGATCGCCGGCAACGAGCCCGACCAGCTGATCGGCACGCCCGCCTACCTCGCGCCGGAGCGCATCCGGGGCGTCCCGCCGTCGCCCGCCACCGACGTGTACGCCCTGGGCCTCGTCCTGTACCGCATGCTCACCGGCGCGCTGCCCTGGCCCGTCACCACCACCGAGGAACTGCTGCACGCGCACCGCAAGCTGCCGCCGGCGCCGCTGCCCGCGAGCCTGACCCTGCCCGCCGGGGTGGCGGACGCGCTGCGCCGCTGCCTGGCGAAGGCGCCCGGCAACCGGCCCACCGCGACCGACCTGGCCGCCCTGCTGGCCGCCCCGGCGGCGACCCGGCGGCTCGGCCGCCGCCACCTCCTCACCGCCCGGCACGCCGCCCCCGCGCAGCGGCTGCGCGAGGTCACCCTCGGCGGGTCGGCCAAGCGGCGGGTCGGCGTCGCCGTCGCGGCCGTCGTGCTCTTCGGCTCCGGTGCCGCGGGGGCCGCCGCCCAGGACCGCGACCCGAATGCCGCCTGGACCCCCGGGACATCCGTCTCCTCGGGGTCGCCGGCGTCCTCGGCGCCGTCCCCCGTCGCGAACACCGCCCCGCAGGAGTCCGCGCCGCCGCCCCCCGCCACGACCGCGGTCAAGAATCCAGGCGGTGCCCCGCCGGCCGCCGGAAACGCGGGTGGTCCGAAAAAGCCCAAGGCGAAGGGCAAGCGCAAGTAAAGTCGCGGCTGAACCTTTTCGTTGCTTATGGCGTGCAACCTTCCCGACTGGTACACAAGTCTGATCTCGGTGATGCCCTATGGTGTCCGGGTCGAGGGATGGGAGAGGCCGTGCGCTTCGAGGTCAGCCGGGTCATGGACACCATCGAGCAACGGCTGACGACCGACGTCACGCTCGCGCAGGCCGTCGTCGACCTCGCCGACGTCGCCCGGTTCGTGGCCCTCGACGGTGGCCGGCCCATCAACCTCTTACGCCTCGGGATGGTCGTCGACGCGCTCAGCCGGTACCTCATCGACGCCGGCGCCATGCTCTACCCAGTGGTCGGCCGCGAGGCCCTGTCCGAGGCGGCGCTCACCTCGAAGGAGCGCATGGTGCTCGGCCGCTGGGCCGACGACGGCCTCATCGAGGTCACGCCCGTCGTCGCCGACCGGCCCGCCGAGATCGCCGACTTCACCGGCCTGCCCCTGATCGTGGTCCGTGACCAGCCGCAGTTCGCCGCCCGGTTCCCGTGGCTCGTCGACAGCCCCGAGCGCGTGCTGCGGCTGACCCCGCGCGCCGGCGGCGCGGTCCTGACCCCTGGCGGCGAGCCCACCCCGCCGAAGGACGGCAAGGAACGCCTGGTCGTGAAGGGCACCGCCACCCTGCCGATCATCCCGCTCGAACCCGCCGACGCGGAGTCTCCGGCCGCGCCCTCCGACCTTCCCGCCGACGAAACCGAAATTTCGGATGTGTCGGCGGAGGGGGAGTCTTCCGAGCAGGGCGAGTCGTCGGAGCCTGTGGCGGAGGCCGCGCCCAAGCCATCGCCTCGTCCGGCCAAGCCCGCCGCGACCACCGCCGCCGACAAGGCCGCAGACAAGGCCGCCCCGGCACCCAAGCAGGAGCAGGGCGGGCGGCCGGACGGGCTGCAGTCGTTCACCGCCCGCGGGTCGCAGCGCGCCGGGCGCACCCGGGTGATGCGGCGGCGGTTCACCCGCGCGGAGCCCAGCGGCGTCGGCGCCGCCCTGATGGCCCGCGAGTGGCGGTGCGGCGAGCCCGAGTGCCCCGCGTTCGGGCGCTTCCGCCGGATCGGCCAGCCGGTCCCGCGCATGCGCGCCGGCGTGCCCGCCTGCCCCCGCCACGGCCAGGCGGTCAAGGACATCGGCCCGCGGCCGCCCGCGTTCGCCGTGTCCGTGGTCGTCGAGGACCTGGCCCGGCGCCGGTTCGTGGTCGGCGCCGACCGTCCCGTGATCGTCGGCCGCGAGCCCGCCGACCCCGACGACATCGCCGTCGGTCAGTGGCTGCACGAGGCCGCGGCCGCCTGGATCGCCAAGGAGCACCTGAAGCTCGAGGTCCGCGACGGCCACCCCGTCGTCACCGACACGAGTGAAAACGGCACCCTGATCTGGAAGCGCTCGGCCCCCGAGATCAAGGAGGAGACCGAGCGGATCTACCGGAAGTCGTACCAGCTGACCGGCTGGGACTCCGTCGAGCTCTACACCGGCGTCGAGCTCATCGTGGGCGACCACCGCCTGCAGACGATCGTCGGCTCCGAGCCCGCCTCGGTCCTGCTCGACGCCCCCACGGTCGCCCTGCGCCTGATCGACTAGGGCGCGTTTCATAAATTTGTGCAGGCCGGGTGAAGTCACGGCGTGGCGGTGATCGAAATCTGAAGAGGTCTCCGGTAAATGGTTCAGCGA
>NZ_JBFAJA010000164.1:0-15556 GCF_040654975.1 Dactylosporangium sp. NPDC050588
GCAAGGTCCGGCTGGTCGGCGACGGCTCGCAGCACTGGACGACCGTGCACGTCGAGGACGTGGCCGCGCTGTACGTCACCGTCGTCGACGAGCGGCCCCGCCGCCGTGGTGCCGCGCCGCCCGAGCCGGTCACCGTGGGGACCATGTCTGCCCGTCGACCCGGAGCGAGTTGGCCGACACGCCCGGCGCCCGATCCCGTTACGTCAGCAGCCGTAGCGACCGTTGACGGACGTCGACGTAGCGCTCGTGCACCTCCGGGGTACCGGCGGCGGCGACCTCCTCGGCCGCGACAGGCCACTGCGGCGGCTCGGCACCGCCGGCCAGCGCCCAGGCCGCCTGCCGCGCCGCGCCGCGCGCGACGTACTCGCCGGGGCTCGGCACGCTCACCGGCGTGTCGAACAGCGCCGGCGCGATCGCCCGTACCGCGCGGGACTGGGCCGCGCCGCCGATCAGCAGCACCCGATTCACCGGGGTGCCCTGAGCGCGGAGCGCGTCGAGGGCGTCGGCGAGGCCGCCGAGCATGCCCTCCACCGTGGCCCGCGCCAGGTTCGCCGCCGACGCGTTCGCCCGTGTCAGCCCGGCGAGCAGACCGCGCGCGTCCGGCAGGTTGGGAGTACGTTCCCCGTCCAGGTACGGCAGGAGCGTCAACCCTCCCGCACCCGGCGGTGCCGAGAGCGCCAACTCGTCGAACTCGGCCAGCGACCGGCCCAGCAAGCCGGCGACGGTGCCCAGCACCCGGGCCGCGTTGAGTGTGCACACCAGCGGCAGGAACCGGCCGGTCGCGTCGGCGTAGCCGGCCACCAGCCCGCTCGCGTCGGCGATCGGAACCTCGCTCACCCCGAACGCGCACCCCGAGGTGCCCAGCGACACCACCACGTCGCCGGGCCGCAGGCCGACGCCGAGCGCCGCGCCCATGGTGTCACCGGTGCCGGCGGCCAGCACCGCGCCGGACGCGGTCTCGCCGACCGTCTCGGCGGGCCCGGCCACCCGCGGCAACACCAGATCCCGGCCGAAGGCGAGCTTCACCAGGTCCCGGCGGTACTCCCCGGTCGCCGGCGACCAGTACCCGGTGCCGGAGGCCTCGCCGCGGTCGGTCGTCGGCTCGCCCCCGTCCGCGCGCAGCCGGTGGGTGAGCCAGTCGTGCGGCAGCAGCACCGTGGTCGTCCGGGCCGCGAGTTCCGGCTCGGCGCGGGCGAACCAGCGCAGCTTGGTGACCGTGAAGCTGGCCACCGGCACCAGCCCGACCGCGTCGGCCCACGCCTGCGGGCCGCCGAACTCGTCGGTGAGGTCGACCGCGGCACGCGCCGAGCGGGTGTCGTTCCACAGCACGGCGGGACGCACCACTTCGCCGGCCTCGTCGAGGCAGATCATGCCCTGCTGCTGCCCGCCGACGCCGATCGCGGCGACGCCGTCCAGCAGCCCGGCGCTGGCCTGCTCGTACGCGGCCCACCACAGCCGCGGATCCGCCTCGGTGCCGTCGGGGTGTGGCGCGCGGCCCTCGCGGAGCACCTCGCCGGTGTCCGCGTCACACACCACGACCTTGGTCGATTGGGTCGACGTGTCGACCCCGGCAACCAGTGTCATCGCACGCCCACCAGGTGTTGCATGACCAGTTGATCGAGACGCTCGTACGCCTGCGGAGTAGGCGTGAAGCCACTCATGGCGGTGCCTCCGTTGTTCGCGGTTGATGCCGACTTTACGCACATCAACCGGTTAGTTCAATGACCTTCCAAACCTGTCCTGGCGCTGCGGATCACCACCCGGTAGCGCGCCCGGCCGTGACCGACTGCTCGGTTTCGCCTCGGTGCTGGTGGGGTCGGCTGTCGGCACGACTGGGAGACGCTGCTGGCGATGTCCGGCATGCTGTGGGTATGGCCGAGGAACCGAAGGATCGTTCCGCCGCGTCCGGCGACACGGCGCCCGTCGCACCGCCGGTGATCTCTGTGATGTTGATCGTCTCCGATGCGGACGCCGCAGTCGCCTGGTACCGGACCGCACTGGGCGCGACGGAGCTGTGGAACAAGCCTCTTCCCGGCTGCCGCGCCCGGCGCGGAGGCGTCGCGAGCTCCTCGACGCGCCGAGACCCGAGGCAGGCCAGGCGCTCCGCTCGAGGTCGAAGGCCTTGCCGGGGTTGATTCCGCCGCCGAGGATCAGGTCGAGCAGGCGCGGCAGGTATTCGCGGACGGGTGCGGGCCCGCCGTGCAGGTGGACGTGGGAGAAGAACGGGTCCTGGCCGTGGAGCTCGCTGCCGTGGGAGACGCCGACGTGCTCGTGGCCCATCGGGGTCGGTTCCTTGACGGCCTCGATGCCGCCGTACGCCCACAGGTTGGGTCAGGGTGCGCGGTAGCCGGCGGCGAGGAAGAGCTCGTACCACTCGGCGCGGGTCAGCGGGAGGTCGGAGCCGGCGGCGGCGCCGGTGACGCGGTCGGGGGTCGTCGTGCCGAGGACGACCTGCATCTGGGCGGGGTGCCGGGTGATCCAGGCGGTCGCGATCGCGATCGGCGGCACGTCGTATTGCGCCGCGAGCCGGTCGACCACGGCGTTGAGCTCCGGGTAGTCGGGCGAGCCGAGGAACACCCCGGTGAAGAACCCGGCCTAGAACGGCGACCACGCCTGCACGGTGATGGCGTGGATGCGGCAGTAGTCGAGGATGCCGCCGCCGTCGAGGACGACGCCCTGGTCGACGCCGGCCATGTTCGCGGCCATGCCCTGCGCGACGATCGGCGCGTGGGTGAGGGACAGCTGCAGCTGGTTGGCCACGATCGGCTGCCGTACCGCGGTCTTGAGCAGCTCGATCTGCCGCGGCGTGTGGTTGGACACCCCGAACGCGCGGACCTTTCCGGCCGCTTCGAGCTCGTCGAACGCGCGCGCGACCTCGTCCGGTTCGACGAGCGCGTCGGGCCGATGGATGAGCAGCACGTCGAGGTAGTCGGTGCGCAGCGCCCGCAGCGACGCCCCAGGGCGACGCAGACCGTGATGACGATCCGAGCGGCAGGACGGCGGTGGCGCCGGCGAGCCCGACCAGCGGTGCGGCGACGCCGCCGAACCCGAAGCGGACGAGGCCGAGCAGCGACGAGGCGGTGCCGGCCGGCTGTGGGGTACTCGTCAGGTCAGATCAGCCCGGGTTGCGCGGTACAGGTCCGGTGCTGGCTCGCAGCGAGATCGGCGGAGCGTGCAGGAGCTGCCGAGGCGGTGCTTCCGGCTCGGCGATGCGTGCCAGGAGCAGTTCGACGGCTTCGGCGCCCATGTCCAGCGTCGGTACGTCGGCCGCGGTGAGCGGCGGGCGGAAGTCCTCGGCCCAGTGGCGGGCGGCTACACCGGTGACGGAGAAGCGGGCCGGAACATCGAGGCCCGCCCGTTCGAGCGCGCGCTGGATGCCGGGGAGGGCGGCCTCGTTGATGGTGACGACCGCCGTCGTGCGTGGGTGGTCTGCGCGGAGCTGGCCGAGGCAGGTTTCGCCCGCCGTCGCCTCGTCAGGGCAGCAGGCGTCGACGCCGGTCAGGCCACGCTCCGAGACGGCTTCCCGGAAGCCGGTGAGGGCACGGTGGCCGGGGCCGTAGCCGGCGGCGACGAGCTCGGTCGAGCGGTTGATGAAGGCGATGTGCCGGTGGCCGAGGTCGGCGAGGTGGTGCACACAGCGCGCGATGAGGGTGGTGTAGTCGATGTCGACCCACCACATGTCGTGCGGGTCGGCGGTGCGGCCGATGGTGACGAAGGGCAGGCCGGTCTGCTGGAGGCGGGTGACCCGGTCGTCCTCGAGGCGGATCTCCATGAGCAGGACGCCGTCGACGCGGCGGCCGGTGACGATGCGTTCGAAGGAGCGGTCGTGGTCGCCGCCGGACGGTGAGAGCAGGACGTCGAAGTCGGCGTGCGCGGCGGCTTCCACGACGCTGGCGACGAAGCTGAGCTGCATGTCGGTGAGGCGTTGCGTCGCCGGCGGGATGACCAGTCCCAGCGTCCTGGTCCGGCCTTCCTTCAGCGCGCGGGCTGCCGCATTCGGTCGGTAGTCGAGCTCTTCGATGACGGCGAGGACCCGCTGCCGGATGGGATCGGACACCGTGCGCTTGCCGCTCAGCACGTAGGAGACGGTGCTGCGGGCGACGCCGGCGCGCTGGGCGATCTCGCCGATGTTCATGACCCTCCCAGCGAATCGGTTCGCAACGACCGTAGACCGGTCCGCGCGACGCTGTCAACGCGGTAGGGGCGGGGCTTGACCCATCTGCGGGCCGGGCGTATCTTCCCCTCGAACCGATTCGCGAACCGGTTCGCTGAGCTTCCGACGTGAGCCGTCCATTGCTCATTCCGGTCCTCGTCCGCTCGTCGACACCCCCAGGAACACACCCCGCCATCTCCCTCCAAGGGGCATCTCATGCATGTGCCGTTTCGCGGCAGTCGCAGGCTGCACGCATCCCTGTTAGCGCTCACACTGCTGGGCGGGCTGGCCGCCTGCTCGTCCGGCGACGAACCGGCGGGAGACGCCGCCGGTGGCACCTACACCATCTGGGACCCGTACCCGCAGTACGACGACAGCTCCGCGTGGGTCCAGCTGCTGAACACCTGCGGTACTGGCGCCGGCGTGACCGTGAAACGAACCGGCTACGACACCAGCGACCTGACGAACAAGGCGCTGCTCGCCGCGCAGCAGGGCAACTCGCCCGACGTGCTCATCGTCGACAACCCCGTCGTCTCCACGCTCGCCGAGGCGGGCGTGCTGACCACGACCGAGGACAACAAGCTCGACATCGCCGCGATCGCCCCGAACCTCGTGGCGGCCGGGCAGGCCGGCGGCAAGACGTACGGCATCCCGATCGGCGCCAACACCCTGGCCCTGTACTACAACAAGAAGGTCCTGCAGGCGGCGGGCGTGGACATCGCCTCGGTGAAGGACTGGCCGTCGCTCACGGCCGCGCTGGGCAAGGTGAAGGCCGCCGGGAAGAAGGGCATCACGTTCTCGGCGATCGGCACCGAGGAGGGCAGCTTCCAGTTCCTGCCGTGGTACTGGGGCTCCGGCGCCAACCTGCGCAAGCTCGACTCGCCCGAGGCGGTCTCGGCGCTGAGCCTGTGGCAGGACTGGCTCAAGCAGGGCTACGCCCCGAACTCGGTCATCAACAACACGCAGACGACCAGCTGGCAGGAGTTCGCCACGGGCGAGTACGCGTTCGCGGAGAACGGCACCTGGCAGCTGGGCAACGCGAAGAAGGCCGGCTTCGAGTACGGCATCATCCCGGTGCCCGGCAGCAAGGGCGGGACCGCGTCGGCCCCGACCGGCGGCGAGTTCGTGAGCGTGCCGGTGCAGAAGGACGCGAAGCGGTACGCGACCACGAAGAAGCTCGTCGAGTGCCTGACCGACACGGACAACTCCCTGGCGACCGTCACCGCCCTGAACTATGTCGCGCCGACAACCGCGGTGCAGGACAAGCAGGTGGCGGCGAACTCCGAGCTGAAGGTGTGGGTGGACGCGGTCAAGGCCGCGAAGGGCCGCACGGGCGACGACCTGGGCACGAAGTACCCGAAGATCTCCGAGCCGCTGTGGACCGCGGTTCAGGCGGCGCTGAGTGGCTCGAAGTCCCCGGCAGACGCCCTGGCCGCCGCGCAGACTGCCGCGGCCGCGGCGACCAAGTAGCCCGATGAGCAGTCTGTCCGTCCGGGACAGGAACGGGGTGGCGGCGGTCCCGGCCGCCACCCCGCCCGGGGCCCGGCGCACACGAGCGGGGCAGTGGGCGGCGTGGGCGTTCGTGGCGCCGGTCGCGGTGTACCTGATCGCCTTCTACGCCTATCCGCTGTACCGCAACCTCGACCTGAGCCTGCGCCACTACACGGTGCGCTCGTTCGTGCAGGGCGACGCGCCGTTCAGCGGCCTCGACAACTACCGCACCGTCGTGGAGGACCCGACGTTCCTGCCCGCGCTGCGGCAGACACTGGTGTTCACGGTGGCATCACTGGTCCTGCAGTTCGCGATCGGGCTGGCTCTGGCGGTGTTCTTCAACCGGCACTTCCGGCTGTCGGGGACGCTGCGGGCGCTGTTCCTGGTGCCGTGGCTGCTGCCGCTGATCGTGTCGGCGTCGACGTGGTCGTGGATGCTCAACAGCGACTCCGGGATCGTCAACAGCGCGCTGGGCCTCGTCGGCGTGGGCCCGGTCAACTGGCTCACGTCCCCGGACTGGGCGCTCACCTCGGTGGTCGCGGCCAACGTGTGGATCGGCGTGCCGTTCAACCTCGTCGTGCTCTACAGCGGCCTGCAGGCCATCCCCGGCCACCTGTACGAGGCCGCGGAGCTGGACGGTGCGACAGGCTGGCAGCAGTTCTGGCGGATCACGTTCCCGCTGCTGCGGCCGGTCTCGCTGATCACGCTGCTGCTCGGCCTCGTCTACACCCTGAAGGTCTTCGACCTCATCTGGATCATGACCAAGGGCGGGCCGAACGGTGCCTCCACGACGTTCGCCACCTGGTCGTACCGCCTCGGCTTCGGCAACCTCGTGCCGCAGTTCGGTCCGGGCGCGGCCGTCGGCAACCTGCTGATCGTGATGGCCCTGGTCTGCGGGCTGCTGTACATCCGGGTGCAGCGGAGGCTCGGATGAACCGCTGGCGCACCTGGGTCGGCCTGCTGCTGACCGCCGTCATGTTGTTTCCGGTGTACTGGATGCTCAACGTCTCGCTCACCCGCGACCAGGACATGCGCAAGAGTCCGCCGAACCTGTTCCCGGTCGATGCGACCTTCGACGGCTATCGCAAGGTGTTCGACCAGCAGCTGCCCTACCTGGGCACCAGCCTGCTCGTCGCGCTGGGCACCGTGGCACTGACCGTCCTGCTCGCCGCGCCCGCCGGCTACTCCCTTGCCAAATTGCGGCCGCGGGGCGGGGGAGTGCTGAGCTTCGCGTTCCTGATCGCGCAGATGATCCCCGGGATCATCATGGCGATGGGGTTCTACGCCGTCTACCTCAACCTGGGCGTGCTCAACTCGTGGCCCGGCCTCATCCTCGCCGACTCGACCATCGCCGTGCCGTTCGCGGTCCTGGTGTTCACCACGTTCATGGCCGGCATCCCCGAGGAGCTGCTGCAGGCGGCGAAGACCGACGGCGCCGGGCCGTTGCGCACGTTCACCGCGATCGTGCTGCCGGTCAGCCGCAACGCGATCGTCACCGTCGCACTGTTCGCGTTCCTGTGGGCGTGGTCGGACTTCGTCTTCGCCAGCACGCTCGACGGTGGCGGCGACCTGCGCCCGATCACGCTCGGCATCTACCAGTACATCGGCAACAACAACCAGGAATGGAACGCGATCATGGCCACCGCCGTCGTCGCCTCCATCCCGGCCACCGTCCTGCTCGTCGCCGCCCAGCGGTTCGTCGCCACCGGCGTCACCGCCGGCGCCGTCAAGGACTGACCCCGAAAAGAGAGCCACCGCAATGACCGTCGTGTTCCCGATCCGGGACATCCCCTTCAGCCACGCAGGTTCCTGGTTCGGCATCTCGCCGGTCGTCGGGCTGCACACCGTCGCCGACGACCTGCACCTGGTGTCGCACCAGACCGGCATGCACGCCGTCCTGCGGTTCGCGCCGGCGCAGACCGCGACGGTCACCGCCACCGCGGCCCGGCTGGAATGGGCGCACGACGCGGGCACGGTCGAGGCGACCTACGAGACACCTGACACCGTGCGGCTGCGTGGCGAAGGCCTGGGCATGGCCGTCCTCGTCGCCGAGTCCACGCTCACCCCGTTCACCGGCAGCTATCTGTACCGCGACCCGGTCGACGACGCCGTCGTGTTGACCGACTACGGCACCGGCCGCCGGTACCGCATCACCGTCCTGGCCGGAGACGACGTCGAAGTCCGCGGTGCCGAAGCGGTCGGCGCCGCCGAGCGCGGCGTCGTGCTCGGCGACGGGCCGTGGGAGATCGCGATCGAGGAGTACGCCAGCGGCCGCGCACCGTACCGGACCGCGGTCACCTTCGACGAGGCCGTCAAGGCCGTCGACGCGCAGTTCGCGGCGTTCGCCGACCGGGTCGCACCGTGGCGGGACGAGCAGACACCCGCCGCGGAGCTCGCCGCCTACGTGCTGTGGTCGGCGACCGTCGCACCCAACGGGTTTCTCACCCGGCCGGCGGTGCTGATGTCCAAGCACTGGATGGACAAGGTGTGGAGCTGGGACCACTGCTTCAACGCCCTCGCGCTCGCCGCCGGCGATCCCGACCTCGCCTGGCACCAGTTTCGCCTTCCGTTCGACCACCAGGACGACACCGGCGGCCTGCCCGACTCGATCACCCACTCCGAAGTGCTCTACAACTTCGTCAAACCACCCATCCACGGCTGGACCCTCGCGCAGCTGCGCGAGCAGATGGCGACCCTGGACCCTGCTGAACTCGAGGCGGTCTACGGGCACATGGTGCGCTGGACCAACTTCTGGCTCACCGTCCGCCAGGTTCCCGGCGAGGACCTGCCGCACTACCACCACGGCAACGACAGCGGCTGGGACAACGCGACCCTGTTCGACCCCAGCCGCGTCGTGCAGACCGCGGACCTCGCCACATTCCTTGTCCTCCAGATCCGCGAACTCGCCGCCCTCGCCACGCACCTGGGCCTTTCCGGTGACGCCACCGCCTGGAGCACTCGCGCCGACCAGCTCCGGGTCGCTCTGCTGCAGCAGCTGTGGACCGGCGACCGGTTCGTCGCCCGGCACCCCGCGAGCCACGACACCTGGAGCACCGACAGCCTGCTGTTCCTCATGCCGATCGTCCTGGGCGCCGAGCTGCCTACCGAGATCCGCGACATCCTCGCCGAACGGCTCCGCGCGCACCTCACCGAGCACGGCCTCGCCACCGAAGATCCGGCGTCGGCGCACTACGAGGCCGACGGCTACTGGCGCGGCCCGATCTGGGCGCCGTCCACCGTGCTCATCGAGGACGGCTTACGCCGGGCCGGCTGCACCGACCTCGCCGACGACATCAGCGCCCGCTTCCGCGCGCTGTGCGAACGGTCCGGCTTCGCCGAGAACTTCGACGCGCACACCGGTGCCGGTCTGCGCGACCGCGCCTACACCTGGACGGCCAGCGCCTACCTGATCCTGGCCGCCGCACACGTCGAGCGCCGCCACCGCTGACGGCGTCTCGCTCCCTGTCCGCCAACCCCAAGGGAGTCCCACCGATGCACCTGAAACGCACGCTCCTCACCGCCGTCGCTCTTGCCGTCGCCGCCGCGACGCTGACGGTCGCCACCCCGGCGAACGCCGCCGACGAGTCGATCAGCGTCAACTTCGCCGTCGCCGGCGGCAGCCCCACGTACCGAGCGTCCGGCTGGATCTACGGCATGACCGAGAACGCCGCCGGCCCCGCCGACCACTTCTACCGCGACGTCAAGTTCCGTGCCATGCGCGCCGGCGGGGCCCAGCTGGACCAGCCCGGCGGCTGGGTCTCCGGCAAGTACGACCGGCGCTGGAACGCCACCCGGGCCCAGCTGCTGCGCACCGCGGCGCTCGGCGGCACGTTCGTGCTCCTGCCGCACGACCTGTGGGGCGCCGACGGCTACCCGATCTCCCGCTTCCCGGGCGACAACGGCGACTGGACCGACTACAACAACTTCCTCACCCGGGTCATCGCCGACGTGAAAGCGACCGGCGTCCCGGTCCAGTGGGACATCTGGAACGAGCCGAACATCTTCTTCTGGAACCGGCCGCAGGCCCAGTACTTCGAGCTGTGGCGGCGCACGTACCAGCGGCTGCGCGCCGAGATGCCCGGCACCCTGCTCGTCGGGCCCAGCTACGCCGGCGTGCCCACCACCCAGAGCGGCTGGTGGACGCAGTTTCTGGACCACGTGAAGGCCAATAACGTGGCGCCGGACATCTACAGCTGGCACAGCCTGCCCGGCGACCCGGTCGCCGACGTCGCGAACGCCAACGCCAGCCTCGGCGCCCGGGGTCTGGTGAACACCCGCCCGTACCAGATCAACGAGTACGGCTCCCCGAGTGAGCAGAACCCGGGCGACGGCTCGTGGTACATCGCCCGCCTCGAGCGGTCCGGCGCCGACGGGCTGCGCGCCAACTGGGCCAGCACCGCCAACCTGCACAACGACCTCGGCAACCTCCTCGTCCGCAACAGCGCCGGCCAGCACCAGCCCAAGGGCGAATGGTGGGTCTACCGGTTCTACGGCTCGCAGACCGGCCAGATCTCCAACGTGACGCCCAGCGCCGCGTACGACGCGTTCGCCACCAAGGCCAACGGCGTGGCGAAGATCCTCGTCGGTGGCGGCGGCACCACCGGCAACATCGCCGTCAACCTGCAGCGCCTGGACACCACGTCCGGCATCGTGCAGAACAACCAGGTCCGCGTGCTCGTGCAGCGGATCCCGTACAACAACGGCGGCGCGGTGCAGGGCCCCACCACCATCCAGAACAGCGTGGTCACCCTGTCCGGCAACGCGACGACGGTGAACCTGCCGCACAGCAACGCCGACGACGCCTTCACCATCACCGTGCTGCCGCCGTCGGACGGCAGCTTCCAGAGCGTCGCCGTCGCGCAGCACTCCCAGCAGTGCCTCGACAACACCAACCTCGGTACCAACGACGGCAACCGGCAGCAGCAGTACTACTGCGAGGGCGGCGACCAGCAGCTCTGGAACTTCCGCCCGGTCTCCGGTGTCGCGAACACCTACACCGTCGTCAACCAGCAGACCGGCAAGTGCCTCGACGTCAACGGCGTCTCCACCGCCGACGGCGCCGCCGTGCAGCAGTGGACGTGCACCGGCGGGCAGAACCAGCAGTTCACCCTCCGCAAGGTCACGTACAGCGGCAACGACAGCCACGACTACCAGCTCGTCGCCCGCCACAGCGGCAAGTGCGTCGACGTCAGCACCATCTCCACCGCCGCCGGCGCGCTCGTCCACCAGTGGACCTGCAACCCGGCCGGCCAGGGCAGCCCGCTGAACCAGACCTGGCGGCTCCTCGGCCGCTAACCACCACCGGACGACGCTGGACCGCTCCTCCTTCGAGCGGTCCAGCGTCGCGCGACGCGCTGCGCGCCACCGGCAGGCCGATCGTCTACTCGATCAACCCCAACAGCGCCCACACCAACACCGCGTACGTCTGGTGGACGATCCGGCGCAGCTACGGTCCCATGCGTGAGGACGGTCAGATCAGCAAGCGCGGCGCGATGATGGCGCACTTCGCGCGGTTCGTCCGCCCCGGTCATGTGCGCATCGACGCGACGGCGAACCCGGCGTCGAACGTGTACGTCTCGGCGTACCGGGGCGGCAACACCGTCGTCAGCAGGAACACCTCGTCGGTGAGCCAGCAGTTCACCCTGGCGAACACGACCGCGTCCGGCAGCGTCTCGAGCTGGCTGACCGACGGCAGCAGGAACGTCGCGCCAGCTACAACGGCACCCTGGCCGCCGGCGCCACCATCGACATCGGGTTCCAGGCCACTCACACCGGAAACACCGCAGAGCCGACCGCCTTCACCCCCAACGGCATCCCCTGCACCGTGGTCTGACGGACGAGCGAGGCAATCCCCGCAAGCCCGACGAACAGTGATCGAGGGATGCGGGCCCTTCCGGCGACGGAGGGGCCCGCATCCGGGGCGTCAGCGCCGATCGATGATCTGGACGGCCGGTGCGCGGCGGGGACCGGACGGCGGGGCGGTGGCGCGGCCGAGGCGCAGCAGCAGGTACGGGTAGCCGACGCAGCCGATCATCATCTGGACCACCTGCCGCGTGGAGGCCACCTCAACGGCCGCGCTCAGCGGCAGGACGGAGACGCCCGCGGCGGTCGCGGTCAGCCAACCGGCGGACAGCGCCTCGCCTGCGCGCAGCCAGTCCTCCGGCTCGTCGGTGTGGCCGTACAGCAGCGCGAACGTCGCGCCGCGGCCGTCGGCAAGGCCCGCCGGTCCCGCGCCGATCGAGCGGTCCGCCGATCCGGCCGGCGCGGGGCGGCCACCGGAGGCGACCCGGGCAAGCTCGAGCACCTCGTCCGGGTAGAGCACGTGGAGCGATGTCTCCTCGCCCCGCACCGCGGAGGAGACGGCCTTGAGCTGCGCGGCCGCGATCGGCGCGCCGGTAGCCGGCGTCCGGTCGGTACGGCGTAGGGGAATGCTGCTGACGAGCGGTGCAGCTGCCGGCGCGGCCGGCGAGCGCTCCTCGAGCCGCAGTGACGCGAGCCGGTCCGGGTCGGCGGGGTCGGGCCGGCGGTTCATCGTGAGCCGCCAGCCCGCCGCCGCCAGCGCGATCCGGGCGTGATGCAGGGCCGCCCCGCAACTGATGATGGCCAAACGGCCGTCGACGTCGACGTCGTGGTCGATGCAGGTGCGGTCGAGGTACAGGGCCAGGGTGTTACCGGTCAGCCGCCACCGCCACGGCTGGCTGTCGAGGATCGAAGGTGCGAACCCGGCCGCGTTGGCCGCGGCCAGGAGCGCATGGACCACGGCTTGGGCGCCGATCGGGTGGATCGTCGCTCCGGCCGGCGCCGCAACGGCCGCCTTCACGTTCGCCGGACCCGTCGAGTCGTGCCGACGATCGGGCCTGGGCTTGAACTGCATGACCTGCATTGGGTAGAGGCCTCCGAACCAGCGCCGCAGAAACGGCGGGTGAGGGCGAGAAGGAGTAGTCGCCCCGGCCACATGCGGCCGCATCACCACGGGCCGCGGACCAAGTCTACGCCAGGCCGCGCGCAGACCCTATGACGGCCGTCGCCTTGGGTTGCCAGGGCGTCCGAAACGCCGGACCGCGTGTGCGAACCAGCCGCCTGGGCCGGCCGATGACACCCGCCGGCCGGGTCGACCCGACCGGGTCAGCCCGGCCGGCGCCGGCGTCAGCGGCCGGTGGGCGGAATCAACGAGGTGGTGTTGGACGCGTGCTTGGCCTTCTTCGCGGCCCGCTTCTCCTTGAGCGTCCTGACCTCTTTCTTGCGATCTTCCTTGTGCACGGATCTGCGCGCCATGGTGACCCTCTCTCAATCGTCGAAGTCTGGGCACGAACTCAGCCAGCGGCTGAGTCCGGAACGGGACCGGCGAGGACGGGATCGCCGCCGGCGGCCAACCGCTGCGCGTGCTGCAGTGCTGACAGCAGTGCGAGTGTCGATTCGGCGCCCTGGTTGTCGTTGCGCCCGGAGGCGGTCAGCCCGTCGCGGCCGCCGCCGGTCGACGGGTCGTGCAGCGGCAGACCGTTGTCGTTGGCGCCGAGGAACCAGTCGATCGCCGAAGCCAGGCCCCGCTCCCACCGAGGGTCGGCGCTGACGGTCATCGCCCGGGCGCACGCGTCGGCCATGGCGGCGGCCTCGATCGGCTGCTGGTCGAAGGACGGGGGCCCGTCGTGCGGGCCTGCGCCGCCGACCGGCGTGCACGACAGGTGACCGTCGTGGGTCTCCCGCTCCAACAGCCAACCGAGCATGCGCAGCCCGTCGGCCGATGCCGCGCCGCCGGCCGCGATCAGGGTCTCCGCCAGGGCCGCGTTGGCGTAGGTCAGGCGGGGCTCCGGCCACGGCCACGCCGGGTCCGTCGGTATTGCGCCGATCGTGACCACCGCGTCGTGCAGCAGCTTGCGGGCGGCGGAGTGGTCCGGCGACATGTCGAGGATCTCGGCGGCACCGAGCGCCGCGAATGCCATCGCCCGCGGCCAGCGGCTGCGCCGGCGCGCACCGGCCTCGAAGCACAGTATTGCGATCCCGCGCATCGTCGGCAGTGGGCTACGGGCCGCTGCGGTGCCGAGGCCCCACAGCGCCCGGCCCCACCAGTCACCGACCGCTGCCTCGTCCTGCCACCGCCGGTCCGGTCCGAGCCGATTGCGGAACGCGCCGTCGGGGGCCTGGGCCTCGACGAGGAGTGCCAGATATCGCTCCGCGAGGCGGAGCAGGTCCGGCGGCGGGTCCGGCTCGCGGCAGATGACCAGCAGACCGCGGGCGACGTCGTCGACGCAGTACCCGTGAGACGTTCGCGGCGTGTCGCGTTCGGCGTGTTCGAACAGGCCCACGTCGTCACTGAGCCGGTGCAGGTGTGCGAAGGACACCCTTGGGTGACGAGCCCGCGCGGACCGCACCCCAGCGGCGCGCGCGGAGCCGTCCGGCGCAGTCATCGAAGCGAACCGGAACCGGCGACGAAATCAGACATGACCCACCTTCCAATGGCGGGTGCGGCGCCGACCGGCGAGCGCAGAGGGCTTACCCGGCGCTGGTCATTCGGTGCGAGCGCCATGCGACGGCGCTTGCGGCGGCCGCTGCTCGGGCGCCGGTGGAGATGACAGACCAACGGCTCCCACCGTACACGCCGTTACGATCCGCGCCACTCGGCTGACCGCGGCCGGAGAGCCCGGTGACTTCGCGTAATCGCCGGATCCGATCCTGGCATGTACCGTGGAGGTGCGCCGTCCATTGGGCGCCCGGACCGGTTGCTGCGGCGGGTGTCCGCTGTAGACGGTAGACCGGTGCAGCGACCCGACGAAGGGACACGCGCCATGGCCGTCGAGCCGCCCACGTGTTTGCTGTATCTGCTCACCGTTGGGCGGGACAAGGAGCTCGTGCTGCGTGTGCACGGGACCGATCTCTCGCTGGATGAGCTCACGGCGTGGATGACCGAGGAGTCCGTGCACCCGCTGACGGTGTCGCGGTTCGGCGACGAGCAGACCTCAACGCTGCTGCTGAACTTCCGCCACGTGGTCGGGGCGCGGCTCGCGCCGTACACCGATACACGGACCGGTTCGTTCTGACCCGCTCGGCCACGTGCTACGGTGAGTAGCGTTGACCCGCCTCGATCGACGCTCCGGGTTGGCGGCGGCGGATCGTCGTCTCGATGGTGTTCGCACCGAGTGACCAGCGCCGGAAGGCCATCTGCGCTCGCCGGTCGGCGCCGCACCCGCCATGAAAGGTGGGTCATGCCAGGAATGTCCAGCTACCGCTCCGTCAACGCCGGTCTCCGGCCCGACGGTTGTGTCGCATGACGATCTCCTACGGCTTCCTCAGCACCTACCCGCCGACCCAGTGCGGACTGGCGACGTTCACCGCATCGCTGCTAGGTGCGCTGACGTCGCCTGCCGGCGGAGGTCGAGCGGGCGTGGTTCGGCTGGTGGAGTCCACGGCGCATGTGAACCGCCCCGAGGTCATCGGGCACCTGCTGGTGAACGCCCCCGGAGCCGAGGCGCCGGCGGCCGCCATGCTGGATCGCCACGACGTCGTGATCGTCCAGCACGAATACGGGATTTTCGGCGGGGTCGACGGAGAGGACCTGCTGCCGCTGCTGCGCCGGCTCCGGGCCCCGGTGATCGTGGTGCTGCACACCGTGCTGGCTCGGCCCACCGCGCACCAGCGGGAGGTGCTGGAGCAGGTCGTCGCGCTGGCCGGCGCCGCCGTGACCATGACCGAGACGGCCCGCGCGCGGCTGGTGCTGCAGTACGCCGTGGACCCGGACAAGATCACGGTCATTCCGCACGGCGCGCCCGAGCGGCCGCCACTGCGGCTGCTCAACGCCAGCGGCGAACCCACAATCCTGACCTGGGGGCTGCTCGGCCCGGGCAAGGGGATCGAGTGGGCGATCGGCGGCCTGAGGCTGGTACGTCACCTGATGCCGCGGCCCCGGTACGTCATTGC
>NZ_JBFAJA010000165.1:0-15094 GCF_040654975.1 Dactylosporangium sp. NPDC050588
AAGCCGCCGCCCGCCACCACGGCCACGGTCGCGATCGCGGCGGCCTTGTGCTGGAACAGCTGCAGCAGAGACGTGCCGGGCAGCGCCGCCTTCGCCGGCCTGAAGGCCGGAGTATCCACGGAAGGAATCCGATGACCGATCGTTTCGTGCGGCACCTGCCTGTCGGTGCGCCGTCGACGCCGTTCGACGGCAGTGGGATTCCCGGGTGGGACACGTTTCCGTTCGACGGCGAGCTGCGGGTGCGCTCGCTGGAGCCGCTGGTGCTGCCGGAGCCGCCGCGCAACGGCGAGGACGGGCCCGAGTCGTGCATGATCTGCAAGGACGAGACCGCGAGGACGGTCTGGGCGGACGAGCACTGGATGCTCCGGCACGCCGGCGGGCCGAGCGCGGTGCCGGTCGTGGTGCTGCTGTGCCCGATCGGCCACTACGACCTGGGCACCCTGCCGCCGGAGCGGGCCGCCGAGGTCGGGCCGATGCTGCAGCGGGTCGAGCGGGCCATCATGTCCGTGGGCGGGATCGCCAGGGTGCACGCGTCGAAGATCGGTGACGGCGCGGCGCACCTGCATCTGTGGTTCATGGGCCGGCCGGCCGGCTTCGAGCAGCTGCGCGGCAGCTGCCTGGTCCTGTGGGACGACGTGCTGCCCAAGCAGGACGAGACCCAGTGGCGGGCGGTCCTCACCGAGGTGGCCGAGGCGCTCGCGGCCGACGGCGGCACGGTGTACTGACAGCGGGGGTCAGAGCTTCTCGACGACCCGGAAGCGTTGCAGGACGGCGGGCGTGTCGTCGTCGACGGTGAACCCCGGGTCGCCGAGCCAGCCGCGGTAGTCGGCGCCGTGCCAGAACTCCTCGTGCCCCGCCCGCCAGGCGGCGACGGTGTCGTGGCCCTCGCCCTCGTCGCGGGCGTGCCGGGCATCGACGTCGCCGAGGCGGCGGACCTCGACGCCGGTCAGCTCGATCACCGCGACGGGACGCTCGGCGGAGTCGACCACGGCCGACCGGTCGCCGGCGGCGGGCAGCGGCTCACCGTCGATCTCCCAGTCCTGGAGCAGCCCGGTCGTGGTCGTCTTCGTGCCGTTCAGGACCGCGGCGACGAGCGCGTCGCGCAGCGGACCGGGGAACGCGAACTGAAACGTGGGGAGCTCGGTCACCCGGCCAACACTACGGCTAGTGTCGGGCGCGTGAGTGGTCGCTCGTACATGGTGGCAACGCGGATGCCGATGTCCAGGGCCGGGTTCGACGGCTGGCTGGCGGCGCCGCTGCCCGGGCTCGACGTGATCGCCAATCCGGCGGCGATGTGGACCGGCTGGGCGATCGACGGCGCCGGCACCGACTGGGACCTCACGGACCTCGCCGGCTCCCCCGCCGCGGTGGCCGGGATCCGCGCCGCCCGGGCCAGGACCCCGCTGGAGCTGCTCGCGGCCCGCGCGGCCGGCGGATTCACGCTCGCCCGGCACCGCGACGACGCGCTGGAGATCTACCTGTACGACTACCACGGTGACGTCTACAGCACGCAGACCGACCTGCTCATGCTCGCGGGCGCCGGACGGTTCGCCGACGCGGGCGCCCCGGTCCTGCACTGGGGCGGCGACGTCTACCCGGACCTGCCGCTCGGCGGCGACCAGCCGCTCGCCGTGCTGCTGGTCGGCCGGGACGGCGCCAGGTTCACCGACCGTCACCCGGTCGGCGCACTGATCGAGTCGCTGCGCCCGGTCGAGGCCGCGTTCCTCGCCGCCGCGCCGGTCGACGGCGAGGACAGCTGGGACCCGACCGAAGTCCTGGACCCGACCATCCGCGACCACGTCGCGTAGCCGTCACGTACGGTAAGGATCGCTCGTCAGGTGCGGCGGATCGCGAGGACGGCGACGTCGTCGGTCGGGGCGGCGTTGTCCAGGAGGGTCATCGCCACGTTGCAGGTGACGTCGGCGGAGGCCGCGGCGGCGAGCACGCGGACCATCCGCTCCAGGCCCGGAGTGATCCCGCGGGCACGGCGCTCGACGAGGCCGTCGGTGTACAGGAACAGGCCCTCGCCGGGTTCCAGCGGCAGCCGCGTGTTGCGCCGGGCGGCGTCGCGGTACGCCCCCAGGGGCAGGTCCGGGGGGATGCTGAGCAGCCGGCTCGGCCGGTCCGGAGCCATCAGGACCGGTGGCAGGTGGCCGGCGTTGGACATGGTCACGGCGCCGAGATCCGGATCCAGGACGGCATAGACGGCGGTGGCCATGGCGTCGGGCTCGAAGCGCTGCACCTTGCGGTCCAGGCGGGTGAGGACGTCCGCCGGGTCGTCGGTCTCCATCGCGTATGCGCGCAGCGCGCTGCGGATCCGGCCCATCACCACCGCCGCGTGCAGGCCGCTGCCGGCGACGTCGCCGATGACGATGCCGACGTGCCCCGACGGGAGGTCGAAGACGTCGTACCAGTCGCCGCCGACGCCGACCTGCGCACCGGGAACATACCGGACGGCGACGTCCAGGCCGGGGACCGCAGGCGGGCGGGCCGGGAGCAGGCTACGCTGCAGGGCGACGGCCGCGGCCCGGTCCAGGTGTGACCGGCGCGCCTCGGTGGCGAGGCCGGCCCGGTCGGCGACGAGCTGCAGCAGCTCGATGTCGTCGGCGGTGAACGAACGCTGCTGCAGGGTGCCGACGTGCAACACGCCGATGACCCGGCCGCTGCTGAGCATCGGCACGCCGAGGACGGACGTGGTGCGCTCGGGTAACAGCGCCGCGTCGAAGTCGGTGCCGCCGCTGCCGTCCCGGTCGAAGCGCTCGACGGCGACGGCGACACCGCGGACGGCGACACCGCCGGCGAAGCCGTGGCCGATGGGCACCCGGACTTCGTGCCTGGGCTCCCGGTCGAGACCGGCGGTCGCCATGGCGACCAGCTCGGTGCCGTCGTGGTCGAGCAGCAGCAGGGCCGCACTGTCGGCGCGCAGGATGTCCAGGGTCCGTTCCAGCAGCTCGTGCAGCAGGTCCTCGAGGCCGAGCTGCGACAGGGCGGCGTCGGTCACCGCCTGCAGCCGGCGCAGCTTCTCCTCGCTGACCGCCAACGCCTTCCCGCTGCGCCTCGGCACCCGCGCCCCTGCCTCTCGCCCCTCCGCCCGCTCGAACCCGCCCAGTGTCGCATCAGCACCGCGCCGCACCCGCTCCGACACCGCGGTGCGACCCGACGGTGATCGCCGGGACGAGGGCTCAGCCGGACAGGTGCGCCAGGACGCCGGTCATGTCGAGCACGTCGCGCACGACGCCGGCCGCATTGGTGATCCGGAGCTGCCGGCCCTGCTCCTCGGCGTGCCGGCGGCCCTTGAGCAGCGTGTTGATGCCGGCTGAATCGATGAAGGTCACCTCCGCCAGGTCCACCACGACCGTGGTGGCACCGCTGTCGATGGCGGCGAGCACCTCACGGTCCAAGTCGCCGGCGGTGGAGAGGTCCACGTCCCCGGAGATGCTGACCGTGCAGGTGTCGTCGTCGCGGGTGGTCGACATCGACAACGTCATGGTCCCTCCCGGCACGAAACGACAAGTACCTGCTGACCCTATATGGTGGCTGCGACGGGGGCGCGACGGCGCCGCGACGACGCACGACTTTGTGGATGCGACATGCGGGACGACCCTGACACATCACCGGTGCTGGTGACCCTGCCGCCGGTGACGGTGGCCGGCGTCGCCGACGTCCGGGAGCGGGTGGCGGCCGCCGCGCGCGAGACCGGCCTGTCACCCGAACGGGTGAATGGCTTCATCATCGCCGTCAACGAGATCGTCATCAACGCGATGGAGCACGGCGGCGGCACCGCCGCGGTCACCATGATCCTGCAGGTGGGCAGGCTTGTCGTCGAGATCACCGACACCGGCACCACGCCGTGGCGGTTCCTCGTCCCGGCGCAGGCTCCCCCGCCCGACCAGATCCACGGCCGGGGCCTGTGGCTGGCCGACAAGCTCTCCGACGACATCACGGTCGACACCACCGCCGGCCGGCGCCGGGTCCGCCTGACCGTCAACGCCGGCGCCGAGTAGCCCGACGCCGGATGGCCGGCAGCTGCCGTCGATGCGCCGGCCGGCATCGCCGGGCTCCTCGGCACGCGGGGAACCGCAGCGGCGAGAAGCCCGGCGAACGCCGGCGTCCGTGCCCGGCCAGGAGCGCCGGTGGAGAATGCCCCTGGGCGACCGGATGCCCGGCCGGTCCGGTCAGGGCTGCGGCTTGTAGGTCGCCGCGGAGAAGTCCGCGGGCAGCCCGCCGCCGGTCATGTCTTGCACCCACAGGCCGAAGAACGCGCCGGTGAAGCCCCACGCGCGGGGCACCCCGTTGTCGGACTCCTGGGCGTACTCGTCGGAGAGGATGCTCGCGTCGAACGGGCCCCACTCCACGTCGCCGTACGACGCGCGCAGCACCCCGCCGTCGAGGTCGAGCCGGAGCCGGACCGGACCGTCGACCGGCACGGCGGGACCGTGCGCGGTGACCCGCCCCCGGTCGCTGGACAGCACGTCGACGAACGGGCCGTCGGTCTCGTCGTAGCCGACCCGCAGCAGGAACCAGTTGCGGCTGTTGTAGTACGCGGTGATGCCCGCCAGCTGCTGGAAGTGCACCGGCGCGAACTCGACCGTCGCCTCGAACGTCGCCCGCGCGTGCTGGACCCGGCGCCCGACGAGGCTCTCGCCGGACAGCGCGCCCGGCGAGCGGCCACCGTGGATGCGCACGTGCCCGGGGCGGGCGTGGGTGGACACCCAGTTGCTGGTGGCGGGCCGGCGCAATGTGCTCCACTGCGGGCCGAGCAGCGCGCCGGTGAAGTCGTCGGTCTCCGGCTCGTCCGGCCACGGGTGCGCCGGCAGGGCCGGGCCGTCGACGACGTCGTGCGGGACACCGCCGTCGATACGCGGCCAGCCGTCGTCGGTCCAGGTGACCCGCTGGATCGCGGTCTCCCGGCCGAGGACGCACCGCCCGCGCGGGCTGAGCGGGCGGCCCGCGAGGTGGGCGAAGAACCACTCGCCGTCCGGGGTCTCGACGAGGCTGCCGTGGCCGGCCTTCTGCAGCATCAGGTCCGGGCGGTGCACGGCGGTGATGAGCGGCCCCGCCGGGTCCGACTCGTAGGGGCCGAGCACGTCCCGGGAACGGGCGACCGTCGCCTGGTGGAACCACTCGGTGCCGCCCTCGGCGGTCACGAGGTAGTACCAGCCGTCCCGCCGGTACACGTGCGGCCCCTCGGTCATGCCGGCCGCGGTGCCGGTGTAGACGTCGACCGGGTCGCCGACGAGCTGGCGGAGGTCGCGGTCGTACCGCTGGGCGATGATGCCGTTGGCCCAGGCGTGCCCGGGCCGCCAGTCGGTGCGGTTGGACAACAGCCAGCTCTGCCCGGTGGCGTCGTCGTGGAACATCGACGGGTCGAAGCCCTGCGCGTGCAGCGCGACGGGCGCCGACCACGGACCTTCGATCGACGGCGCGGTCACCAGGTAGTTCGGGGTGTCCCAGAAGCCGGAGTAGGACTTCACGTCGGTGAACACGAGGTGGAACAGACCATCCACATAGGACAGGCAGGGCGCCCAGACGCCGCCGGAGTCGGGGTTGCCGGTCATGTCGAGCAGCCGGACGCTGTCCAGCGCGCCGCCGAGCGGCCGCCAGTGCACGAGGTCCTTGGAGTGGTGCAGGCGCACGCCCGGATACCACTCGAACGTCGACGTGGCGAGGTAGTAGTCGTCGCCGACCCGCAGGATCGACGGGTCGGGGTGGAATCCGGGCAGGACCGGGTTACGGATGGAGCCGTCAGTCATTGGTCGTCCCTCGTGAGTGTGTTACTTGCCGAAGCCCGCGGCGAGTCCGCTGAGCAGATGACGGCGGCCGAACAGGTACAGCGCCAGGACCGGCAGCGCGGACAGCACGACCGCGGCCATCAGGCCCGGCACGTTCGTCCCGAACTGGCTCTGGAAGTTCCACAGGCCCAGCGTCAGCACCCGCTGCTCGTCGCTCTGCGTCAGCACCAGCGGGAACAGGAACCCGTTCCAGGCGCCGAGGCCGACGAAGATGCCGACGCTGACCAGCCCCGGCCGGGACAGCGGCAGGACCAGCCGGCCGAAGACCCGCGCCGCGGTGGCGCCGTCGACGGTCATCGCCTCGTAGAGCTCGTTCGGGATGTCGCGCAGCGTGCTGGTGAGCACGACGATCGCGATCGGCAGCGAGAACGCCGCGGTCGGCAGGACGATCGCCAGCAGGGTGTCGTACATCTGCAGGCGGGTGATGATCAGGTAGATCGGCACGATGACCGCCTGTGCCGGCACGGCGAGGCCGAGCAGGAACACGTTGAACATGGAGCGGACCGTGCGGTTCAGGTTGCGCACGATCGCGTACGCGGCCGGCAGCGCCACCGCGAGCACCAGCGCCACGGTGCCGAACGCGACGATGAGACTGGTTGGTGAGGTAGCTGGTGAACCCGAGGTCCCACAGCGACGTGAAGTTGTCCAGCGTCGGGCTCGTCGGCAGGTCCAGCGGGCCCTGCTCGATGTACTGGTCCGGCGTGCGGAACCCGGTGATGACCACGTAGTACACGGGCACCGCCACGATCAGCAGCCACACCGTGGCCGCGATCCCAGCCAGGAAGTTCGGCCGGCCGCGCCGGCGGGCGCCGGGCGGTGGCGGCGGCACGGACCGGGTGCGGTGCATCGGCCGTCGGGCGAGGTCGAGGCTCATCAGGCACCTTCCCGGTCGCTGGCCATCCGGTGGTAGCCGGTGAGCCTGACGACGACGATCGACAGGGCGGTGCCGAGCGTGACGAGGACGACGGCCAGGACGCTGGCGTAGCCCATGTCGAAGCCGACGAAGCCCTTGATGTACATGTGCAGCGGCAGGACCCGGGTCGAGGTGCCGGGGCCGCCGTTCGTCATCAGCAGGATCATCTCGAAGTAGGTGAGCGAGCCGACGAGGATGAGCACCGATGAGGCGACGATGGTGTTGCGCAACTGCGGCAGCGTGATGGAGAAGAACTGCCGCACCCCCGTTACGCCGTCCAGCGCGGCCGCCTCGTAGAGCGACGCCGGGATCTGCCGGGTCGCCGACTGGTACAGCAGGGTGTGGAACGGCACGAACTGCCAGGCGATGACGAACGCGATGACGTACAGCGCCTTGTCGGGGTCGCCCAGGAAGTTGCCGTCCGGCGCGCCGAAGTACTTGCCGTAGTCGGCGGCGAGGCCGAAGTTCGGGTCGAGCAGCGCCACGAAGGTCACCGAGATCGCGGCGGTGGACAGCAGCAGCGGCAGGAAGAACAGCGTCGACAGCACCGCCCGGCTGCGCTGCGGCCCGGCCGCCCAGACGCCGATGAGCAGCGCGAGGGGCGTCTGGCCGAGCCACGACACGACAGTCAGGACGAGGGTCTTGCCGACGCCGTTGAACAGTTCGGCGTCGTCCGCGAGGGCCGTCCAGTTCGACAGGCCGGTCCAGACCGGGTCGCCGAGCCCGTTCCACTTCGTGAAGCTGAGGTAGACGACCGCGATGACCGGCAGGATGCCGAACGCGGCGAAGAACAGGACCGCGGGCGCGGCCCAGATGACTCCGGGCCGCGCCGCCGCTTTCGACGTCGTCACTTCACTTTGGCCATGTTGGCGACGAAGGCTTCGGGCGTGACCTGCCCGAGGAACAGCTTCTGCAGGTTGGTGAGCAGCTCGGTGCTGACCGACGGGCTGAGCGCCTGGTCCCAGGACTGGGTGAAGCTCGGGGCGTTGGCGACCAGGTCGTAGGTGAAGCCGGTGAAGTCGGCGTTGGGCTTGGACTTCAGGGTGGTCTCCACCCCCTTCACGGCGGGCACCTGACCGGCGTCGATGAGGCCGTTGATGTACTGGTCGGACGTCAGCGACTTGGCCAGGAAGTCGATGGAGGCGTCCTTGCTCTTCGACGCGGCGTTGACCGAGTAGTAGTTGCTCGGGTTGCCCACGACCGACTTCGGGTCGCCGGCGCCGCCCTCGAACGCGGGGAACGCGGTGAAGCCGAGCTTGCCGTTCTTGATGAAGTCCGGGTTCGCGTCCTTCTGCACCGAGAAGTCCCAGGTGCCCATCAGGTGCATCGCGGCCTTGCCGGTCGCGAAGAGCTTCGACGCGCCCTGGTTGTCGTAGTTGACGCTGGCGAAGTTGGTGCCGAAGGCGCCGCGCTTGACGAACGTCTGGATCTCACCGAGGGCCTTGACGACGGTCGGGTCCTGCCAGGCGCCTTCCTTGCCGGCGGCGATGTTGGCGAACTTGTCGGCGCCACCGATGCGGTCCAGCAGGTACTCCAGCCACATCAGCTCGGTCCAGCCCTGCGAGCCGGCGAGGGCGATCGGGGTGACGCCCTTGGCCTTGAACGTGTCGACGAGCGAGAGCAGGTCGGCGTAGGTCTTCGGCGGCTGCACGCCGGCGGCGGCGAAGACGTCCTTGTTGATGAACAGCACGACCGGGAGCACGCCGAGCATCGGCAGGCCGCCCCAGTTGAAGAAGACGTCCGGCGCGGCGGGCGAGCCCATCGCGACCTGCAGCTTCTGCTTGTAGGCGTCGTTGACGTAGGTGACCAGCTCGATCTTCGTGCCGTTCGCCTTGTTGTACGCGTCGATGCTGCTGGTGGCGATCGGGTTGACCGCGGCGTCCTGCAGGGCCCAGACCTGGACCTTGCTCGGCTCGCCGGCCTTCAAGGTGCCGGGGCCGGAGCTGCCGCAAGCGGTCAGGGCAACGGCAGTGGTGGCGGCGAGTATCCCGGTGATGACCCGGCGAATCTGCACCGAACGGCGCATGCGCCGAACCGTCCTTCCATCGAAACAATCCGCACATCTCCGAATATTTCGGGAAATGTTTCGGAATGGGGGTGTGGGGTGTACGGTGCCGATCACAAGCCACGCCCCGATGGTTCGACAATCGTTTTCGAAACCCAGGTGAGCCTTGACGTCCTCCCAACGCCTAAGCGGGTTGACAGAGGTTCTGCGCGTAACCGGGCGCGGGTAGTCGCCGGGGGCGGAGACGACACGGCCTTGCCGGCTGTTGATGATTGAAGAGGAAGCCATCACAACAAGACCGGCAAGGTCGTGTCCATTATGCGCCCTGGCTGTGTGTTCGCGAGGTCTCCGGCAGCGCCCGGCCCCAGATCATGGACCTGTTGCACGGCCGGTGGCGGACCGCCACCCGCCTGATGATGGTCGTGCTGTCCACCGCTGTCCTTTGCCAGTGAACTGTGTCCCGTGCCAAGGAAGGTTGTCCGAGACGTGGTTTTTGCCAGTGGACCGTGTCTGCTGGGTGGGTAGTTAGAGGTCGAAGAGCGATTCGCGTTGCGGCGGGTCGAGGTGTTGACCGACATGTCGTTGGGATCTGGCCCATTTTCCGGGGAGTGGCAACGGAGGGTGAAGTTCAGGATGCGGTGATGAAGCAGATCCAGTTGGCTCGGCCGAACATCGCTCTCTTCAACGCCTTCGCCCTGTTGACTCCGCCCTCGCAGGTTCCCGAGCTCCATGTCAGGGGTGAGACCGTTGATGGCGGCGTCAAGATCTCAGTTCAGTCGCGCGGATCGCACCGAGTATCCGCTTCATGCTTGATGAGCGTACAGTCGATCATGCGGAGGTGATCTTGCCTGCCAGGACGGTCAGCAGGCCTGACCCGACACGACGACAAGCGCACACCCGCCCTCTTAGTTCGCCGCGATCCGATCGAGGAGGAACCAGGTCGTGGCGTCGATGACGTCGTCGAAGTACCCGCTGTTGCCGGGATAGTGGAACGCGTGCTCGGCATGTTCGTACTCGAGCAGTGTGCAGTCATTGCCAGCCTGCACCATCGCGTCCCGAAACCGTCGCACGTGCTCGATCGGCTCCACATCGTCGTCGGTGCCGTGGTGAATCAGTATCGGCGGATTGCCCGGCCGCACGAACTCGATCAGCGAGAACTCGATCGCCCTTCCCGCAGCGATGCCGGCTTGCTGTTCGATGGAGCGCTGGAGCTCCGGCGAGAAGGCGAGCAGATCCAGGGCCGCCGGGTTGAGTGCCACGACGGCGGCGATGGCGGGTTCGGGCGCTGGTACGGGTTCACCAGCGACGGTCATCGCGGCGACCAGAGCGAGATGTGCACCGGCTGAGCTGCCGCCCGAGGCCAGACATGACGTCTCAAGCCCACGTAACGCGGCCAGCCTTCTGAAGTGCTCAACCGCCCGTCGGACGTCGGTAACGCAGTCGTCGATGCTCACAGCACCCCGACCGAGCAGCCGATACCCGGCAGACACAGTGAAGATCCCGCGTGACGCCAATTGACGGCAGTGCGGGGCCAACTCGTCGGCCGACCCGGTGCGCAGGGCGCCACCGTGGAACAAGACAATACCGACCGTGAGCCGCGTGCCCTCGGCCGGCTCGAAGACCAGCAGGGGCAGTTCGCTGCCGTCGGCGGCTTCGTAGGTCAAGGAAGATTCGCGACAGGCTGTCATGAACGGCATTCCTGGGTCACGACCACTGGTACTCCCATGATCCACGGACAAGGTCAGGTGCAGACGCGCTCGTTACGCACGGTATGGCGGCCGCTGAGCAGGCGCGTTCGTCGGCGACATTTCATCACCGTTCGGATGTCTCGTCGAGGCGTTTCGCCGCGCGTGGACGTGTCCTGGCACTGATCACGATGCTGAGGGCTGTGCGATGCGCCTGGTGTGGTCGTGTGTTCGACATGGTCGATGTGGGGCTGCTCGAGGTGTTGTTTCCCCGGTTGGCGTCGGTACGGGTCGATGAGGTCGCCCACGATGGTGATCGGGTTTGTGTCCGGGCCCGAGTGAGGCAGCTGACGGGTCGGTGTCCGGCATGCGGGAACTTGGCCAGTCGGGTCCATGACCGCTACGAACGGCGGATCGCTGATACGGCCGTGGCCGGTCAGCGGGTGCTGATCCGGTTGCAGGTCCGTCGGTTCATCTGTGACATCGCCGGCTGCGTGCGGCGGACGTTCGTGGAGCAGGTGGACGGGTTGACGTTCCGGTACGGGCGCGTCACCAGCCTCCTTCACAAGACGTTGCAGGTGATCGCGGCCGCTCTGGCAGGTCGGCCGGGTGCTCGGCTGGCGGCCAGAACCGCGATCGTCACGAGCCGGTCCACGCTGCTGCGGGTGCTGCGGGCGATCCCGCTGCCGAAGCTGCACGCGGGTCCGCGGGTGCTGGGAGTCGACGAGTTCGCTATCCGACGCGGCACGACGTACGCGACGCTGCTGTTGGATATGGAAACCCACCGGCCGATCGACGTCTTCGACGGCCGGACCGCTGAGAGCTTCGCCGCGTGGCTGCGTGAGCATCCCGGAGTGGAGCTCATTTGCCGGGACCGTGGAGGGAACTATGCCGAGGGCGCCCGGTCGGGTGCACCTGATGCAGTGCAGGTCGCCGACCGGTTCCACCTGTGGGCCAACCTCGGCGAGGCCGTGGAGAAGACCGTGCTCGCCCACCGGTCCTGCCTGCCCGAACCCGTCCCCACCGATGAGCAGACCCAGGCCACGCCCGCCGCGTCGGTGACACCCGATCAGGTGCGCGATATCGACGACGAGGGGCGGGATGGCCGTGCAAAAGCGTGAGCGGTACGCCGCCGTCCAGGAGCTGATGCACGCCGGGCACTCCCTCAATTCGATCAGCAGGCAGACGGGCTGGTGCTTCCGAACAGTCCAGCGCTACGCCCAGGCCGGCAGCTTGGACGACCTGCTGGCCACCGCCGAACGGTCCAGCACACTCGACCGGTTCAAGGAGTACCTCCTCACTCGGTGGAACGACGGCTGCACCGACACCGGCCGTCTGCACCGCGAACTGCAGGGTTTGGGATGGCGCGGCAGCGCGAGAACGGTGCATCGCTACACCCATCAACTTCGCGGGCTGACCAGTACGCCGCCGCCGAAACCGGTCACGCCCAAGCCGCGCAAGGTCGCCAGATGGCTGATGACCAACCCGGCCAACCTGACAGCCGGCGACCAGGTCCGTTTGAAAGGGATCATGGCCCGCTGCCCGGAACTGCAGGCCACCCGCCGTCATGTCGCCGGCTTCGCCTCCATGATGCGTGAACTGCGCGGCGACCAACTCCCCAACTGGATCGCCGCGGTCACAACGGACGAACTCCCCCCGGAAATGGGCCAGATCCTGTCGTTGTCAGCGGGCGGCGACAGGTTGGGTCAGCGGCGCCGACGAATTGATGTCAGTGATCATATTTGTAGCGTCCAAGGCTGTACCTCACGTCGTGGCTGGGCTGGGCGTGGTGCGGTCCGTTGTCGCAGTGGATCAAGCCGCTGTCTTGAGCGTCTGCTCCGGATCAGCCCGACCCACCCCGCATCCTTCCGCCGGACATCGCGGCCGGGCATCAACGGGAGCCGAGCCATGAACCGGCGTCGATGATCCTCGCTGCGGCCTGGCCGGCGCATGCGTTCTCGGTACAAAGGACGGCGAGATCAGGACGGGCGGCGCCAGCGAATAGGCCACGGGCGAGCTGTTTCGGTGACGCCGTTCGGCAGGCTCGCCACCGCCTGACCCGTTCCCGTTGGCCGAGCCGACTGCCAGGCTGGTGTCGGCTCCGAGGTGGATGCGGGTGATGTGCCAAGCCTGCGTCGGCCGGTCAGCGCAGTGCGGCGGCGATCGCTTCGGCAGGGGTCGCGGTCGGCCGTCCGATCAGGCGCCGCAGGTCGCCGGAGTCGGTGAACATCTCGTCGCGGCTCATGGCGCGGTCGGCGTCAGCGAGAACGTGCGCCAGCTCCGCCGGCACGCCCGCGTCGAGCAACACCCGGGTGAACACGTCGGCCGGGAGATCGGTGTACTCGATGCGCTTGCCGGTGACGGCCGAGATTGCCGTGGCCAGCTCGGCCAGCGTGAAGGCGTGGTCCCCGCCCAGTTCGTAGCTTTTGCCGTCGTGGCCATCGGTGGTCAGCACGACCGCGGCGGCGTCGGCATAGTCGGCGCGGGTCGCGGCGCTGATCTTTCCTGGGCCGGAGGCCCCGACGACGGCTCCGCCTTGCAGTACCTGGGGAAGCTGGGAGGTGTAGTTCTCCAGGTACCAGCCGTTGCGCAGCATCACGCTGGGCAGGCGCTCGCGAAGGTACGCCTCCGTGGCGCTGTGGGTGGGGGCAAGGCTGGTGGTGGACGTGTCCGCGCGCAGCATGCTCGTATACGCGACCAGTGAAGCACCGGCCGCGACCGCGGCGTCGATGGCGCGGCGGTGGTTGGCGACGCGCTCGCTCGGAGTCGTGGTGGAGATCAGCAGGAGCATGTCCACGCCCTCGAAGGCCGCGGGCAGGCTGTCGGGCTCGGCGAAGTCGGCCCGGCGGACGGTGACTCCCCGGTCGGCGAGGTCTTTGATCCTGGTGACGTCGCGGCTGGTCGCGACGATATCGGAGGCCGGGACCCCGCGGGCCAGCAGCGCTTCGACGGTAAGCCTGCCCAGGTGTCCGGAGGCTGCGGTAACAACGATCGACATGGTGCTCGCCCTTCCTGCCGCGGACCTCCCACGGCTTAAAGACCACGATGAACTGGTCACTCTCCTTTGGTAAGTACGAACTTCCGGGTAAGGTGATCACTTGAACGTAAGGATCGAGGTGAGGTCGGTGACGACGGCCCAGGAAGTGAACGACCCCACATCGTCGTGGGATCCCTACGCGCGTGGCTGCCCCTCGCGTGACCTGCTCGACCAGATTGGCAGCAAGTGGGCGGTCCTCGTGCTGGGCGAGCTCGGCCGGCACGGGGTGTGCCGGTTCACGCAGCTGCGGCAGCAGCTCGCCGGCGTCAGCGAGAAGATGCTCACTCAGACGCTGCGCACGCTCGAACGCGACGGGCTGCTCTTACGGACGGTGTACCCGGAGTCGCCGATCCGCGTGGAGTACGAGCTGACGCCGCTCGGACAGACGCTGCGAGGTCCTTTGAAGGCTCTCACGCAGTGGTCGGTGCAGCACATCGAAGACGTTCTCGACGCCCGCGAGCAGTACGACGAGCGCACCGGACAACGTTAGAGAATCGAGTAGCTGCTGCAGCCACGCCGACGGTTGCTACCGCGGCCGTTCGATCCTTGACGCCCGTCGGGAGTCGCCGGCTCGCGGTCCGCGCCGACGGGCACCACCCGCACGGCCAGCTGGGCGGCATGCGCGAGGCGCAACGCTGCAGACGCGTGGGACCACTCCATCCGAGAAGGTTTCGGAGGTAGGCCGGAAACTCAGGCATCGGGGTGGTCGGACCGTGGGCCGAGGCGATGGGTGCGCCGCCTGGGTATTGCGCGGCGATCAGGGCAGCGGCGGCGACTGCTCGCGGGGCGTCCGAGAGCCGGGGGTCATCGTCCGCTGGGTGGGCGACGCGGTCGAGGACGGCGCCGATCATTTCGATGCGGGTGTGTGCTGGCGCGTCGTCGAGTTCGAAGGCGAAGTCGGCCGCGTCGTCACCACCGCGCCCCGACCTGCCAATACAGCCAGAACGGTTGCGAGGAGAACGCCGTCACCTCTCGGTCGAAGTCCAGCCGCATCGCGTGGTCGCGTTCCAGCCAGGACTCAAACCCCACATGCCGGTCCGTGGTCGCCGACCACCACCAGCCCGGGAAGTGCTTCTGTCCCCGGGACCAGCCGAAACCGCGTATCGGCGGCAACTCCTCGAACGCCACCGACCAGCGCTGCGCCAACAAGCCACGACAGCGAGACCCCGCCGCGTCGACGAACTCGATCTCGAAGTCCGTCGCGCCGAAGTCGTCTCCGCCAGTCGCGACGCGCTCACAAGCCGATCGTCTCAACCCAGTGGACAAAGTTCGATGGCACAAAACCTCACGGGGACAAAGTTCGCTGGCACGAGGGACACACCTCGATGGCGAAGGACAACCGCAGGCATGTCCCCGGCCCAGATCGCCGTCTGGCTTCGTTCGCGAGTTTGGGCGCCAGATGTTCGCGACTTTCAGCGCCACGATGCCGACACCGGGAGCCGCAACGTTCGTGAGAACCGGCACCACTCGCGGGATCATGACCGCCCGGTGGTGCCGACGGTCACTCCGAAGCGCGCTCACGCTGTGTAAAAGTGATCATGAAGTCGCTCGGGCGCGAGGTGCGCGAATCTGCCGAGATGAGTGCGCCTCTGTCCGGTGCGGGCGACAGCGCTCAGCCGCTTCCTCCCAAGGCCGCCGGCTCATGGCATCATCCTCAGGCGG
>NZ_JBFAJA010000166.1:0-14889 GCF_040654975.1 Dactylosporangium sp. NPDC050588
CGTCATGGCCCGGGTCCTGATCGGTTAGACCTCCACCACCTCGCGCCCGAGCGGCCAGAAGGCGACCGGCACGAGCTTGAAGTGGGCGATCCCGAGCCGACAGCGAGCGCTTCCGCGCCGCGACCGCGGGCGGGGTCCCCGGCGCCACCGCGGCGTTCTACGTCGACGGCGAGCGCGGCGGCAGCGCCCCGGCCAAGGGGATCGGCGTGACCGTCGGCCACGACGGCGGCGACACCGTCGTCATGGCCCGGGTCCTGATCGGTTAGACCTCCACCACCTCGCGCCCGAGCGGCCAGAAGGCGACCGGCACGAGCTTGAAGTGGGCGATCCCGAACGGGATCCCGATGATCGACAGGCACAGCGCCACCCCGGCCGTCACGTGGCTGAGCGCCAGCCACCAGCCGGCGAGCACGACCCACAGGATGTTGGCCAGGCCCGTCGCCACCCCGGCGTCGGGCTTGGCCTGCACCGTCCGGCCGAACGGCCAGAGCGAATACAGGGCGAGCCGCCATGACGCCACCGCGAACGGGATCGTCACGATGAGCACGAAGCAGATCGCCGCGGCGAAGGCATAGCCCACGAACAACAGGAAGCCGCCGCCGAAGATCAGCCACAGCACGTTCAGCACGAAGCGAATCATGCTTCGATCATGCGCCTGCCGCGCCACCGGCGAGAGCGACGACGTCGTCGGCGCAGCCCCAGGAGAGGGTGACGCCGGCACCGCCGTGGCCGTACGCGTGCACGAGGCGGACGCCGCCGGGCAGCCCGACCGGGTCGGCCTCGACCCTGGCGCCGCCGTGCCGCGCGGGCCGCAGCCCCGCCGCCTGCCACAGCACCGGCGCCCCGGTCAGCTCGGGGACCAGCTCGGCGCAGCGGGCCAGGATCGCCGCCGTGGTCGCCGGGTCGACGGCGGTGTCCCACTCGCCGGGCTGGAACGTGCCGCCGAGGACCACGTCCCGGCTGCGGGGATGGATGTACGTCATGCCCGCCGGGTGTTCCTCGTCACGCACCGAGGTGACGAGGCCCGGATTGGCGACGCCGACGATCTGGCCGCGGGCGGGGTGCACGGCGGGGTCGTCCGCCAGGTCGCGCGCGGCGAGCCCGGTCGCGTTGACCACGAGCCGCGCGCCCGCCACGAGCCGCGGCACGTCGGCGAGGCGCTCGACCCGGTGCCGCACGAGCCGCCCGCCGGCCGTGCCGAACCGGTCGAGCAGGCTCCGCAGGTACACCGGCATCTCCACGGAAGGGACGGTGAAACGCCACTCGCCCGGCCCCTCCGCGAAGTCCGGGACGGCCGGGGCCCACCAGGGCGTCTCGTGCGGGCGGCGCAGGATCATGCGGGTGGGGCGGGGCACGACGCCGGGCACGCCCCGCGCCGCCTGCGCGGTCAGCTCGTCGAAGGTGCGGCCGGCCCAGCTCAGGACGCGGGGGTCGCCGTCGGTACGGGTGGGGTACCAGACCGCGGCGGCCAGGCTCGACACGGTGTGCCCCGGCTCGTCGGCGGTCACGACCGTCACTGTGTGCCCGTGCTCCTGCAGGCGGACGGCGCAGGTGAGCCCGATGATCCCGGCGCCGAGAACTGTCACGTCGCTCATGCCTTCACTGTGTGCTCCTCCCCGTCGCGCCGTCCAAGACCGGTTCGCTGTGGTCTGATAAGCCTGGCTTATGGAACTGCGGCGGCTGCGGTACTTCATGGTCCTCGCCGAGGAGCTGCACTTCACGCGGGCGGCGGCCCGGCTGCGCATCGCCCAGCCGGCGCTCAGCCAGCAGATCCGCGTCCTGGAGCGGGAGGTCGGTGCCCGGCTGGTCGAGCGGGGCCGCGGCGGCTGCGCGCTCACCCCGGTCGGCGTGGTCGTCGCGGCGGAGGCGGTCACGCTGCTGGCGGAGGTCGCCGCCGCCGAGGAGCGGATCGCCGCGGCGGTGCGCGGGCAGGGCGGGCGGCTGCGGTTGGCGTACACGCGGTCGGCCCGCGGTGGCAGCGTCGACGAGCTCGTCGAGCGGTTCCGCGCCGCGCACCCCCTCGTGGAGGTCGTGCCGGAGACGGGCTGGACCGCACCCAACGTCGCCGGTCTGCTCGCGGGGCGCTACGACGCGGCGTTCGTGCGGCCACCGGTCGACGACCCAGGCATCCGGTGGCTGCCGATCGGCACCGAGGAGCTGCTGCTCGCGCTGCCCACCGGGCACCCCCTGGCCGCGCGCCGCCGGGTGCCGCGGGAGCTGCTGCGCGGCGAGCCGGCGGTGATGTGGCCGCGCGACAACGGCCCCGGCATGTACGACCGGATCGTCGCGCAGGTCTGGCCCGGTGGCGGCTTTGTGCTCGCCCGGCACGAGCCGGACGACGAGCAGCTGCTGCGCTCGGTGGCGGCGGGCGGCGTGATCGCGGCGGTGCCGTCGGGGCGCGCGACGGCGCTGCGGGTGCCCGGCGTGGTCCTGCGCCGGTTCACCGGGGCGCCGCCGACCGTCGACATCGGCCTGGCGTGGGCCGCTTCCAGCAAGAATCCGGCGGTCCGCGCCCTGGTCGCGCTCCTGTCGCCTTAACGCCGGCTGGACCCTACCTTAAGTGAGAGCGCTCTATCGACCGATTTCCATAAAGGTTATTTACTGTTAACAATCCTTCCTTTACATTGGCCGCATCACCCCCACTGCACGAAGGGAGCGATCGATGCGAAGAACGATCGCGCTGGTTCCTCTGGCGCTCGGCGCCATCGCCACGTCACTGCTCGCGTCCGCTCAGCCGGCGGCTGCTCACGGTTACGTTTCTTCCCCTGCCAGCCGCCAGGCGATGTGCGCCCAGGGCCGGGTCGCCAACTGCGGCGAGATCGTCTACGAGCCGCAGAGCGTCGAGGGTCCGAAGGGCCTGATGAGCTGCAGCGGCGGCAACAGCCGGTTCTCCCAGCTCGACGACAACAACAAGGGCTGGCCGGCGACCGCCGTCGGCAACTCGGTCACGTTCAACTGGGTGCTCACCGCCCGGCACTCCACCAGCACCTGGGAGTACTTCGTCGGCGGCACGCGCATCGCGGTCATCGACGACGGCGGCCGCCAGCCCGGCGCGACCGTCTCTCACACGGTGAGCCTCGGCGGGCGCACCGGCCGGATCATGGTCCTGGCCCGGTGGAACATCGCCGACACCCCCAACGCCTTCTACTCCTGCGTGGACCTGCAGGTCGGCGGCGGTGGCGGGAACCCCACCCCGACGCCCACCCAGCCCTCCCCCACGCCGACCGTGAACCCCACCCCGACCCCGACCACGCCGCCCGCGGGTGGCACGTGGGCGGCCGGGACCGCGTACAAGGCCGGTGACCGCGTCACGTACGGCGGCGCCACCTACCAGTGCCGCCAGGCACACACTGCCATCGCCGGTTGGGAGCCGCCCAACGTCCCGGCGCTCTGGCAGCGCGTCTAGTTCGATGCTCGCGGGGGCGCCCGTCCACCGGGCGCCCCCGGTTCCTGGAGGAGGAACGGATGCGATTCCTGGTACTGGTCTCGGCGTTGCTCCTCGCCGGCTGTGCCGCCGCCCCGGCGCAGCCGGCCCCTCCCGGCGCCGCTGGGGCCGCTGGGGCCACGGCCTCGTCCCGGGTCTTCAACGACACCGACGTCATGTTCGCCCAGATGATGGTCGCCCATCAGGCGCAGGCGCTCGCGATGGTGCGCCTGGCGCGCACCAAGGCGGTCCGCGAGGACGTGCGGACCCTGGCCGCCGCGATCGACGTCACCGAGGCCGATGAGACCAAGACGATGCAGGTCTGGCTCCAGTCGTGGAACCAGCCCCCGACCGCCGCCCCCGACTCCCACGCGGGCCACGGCGGCGCCCACGGCACGAACGCCGACGACATCGCCGCCCTCGCCACCTTCGACGGCACCGCGTTCGAGCAGCGTTTCCTCAACATGCTGGTCGCCCACCAGCACAACGCGGTCGAGATCGCCCGCATGGAGACCGGCTCCGGCGTCAACCCCGGCGCCCTCGACCTGGCCAAGCGCATCACCGACTCCCGCACCGCCGAGATCCAGCAGATGCTGCGCTATCTGGAATCCCCGTAACGCTCCCGGGACCCCGCCGCGTATCGACGCCCATTACCTTGGGTGTCGACGACGGCTTCGGCGGACGGGGGTCTGCAATGCTGACACGAAGCAAGGTGTGGCTGGTCGCGACGGCGGTCGCGGTGATCGGCCTGGCCGCCGGGCTCGGGGTCCGGTGGCTGACCCGCGGCCCCGCCACGACCACGACGCCGATCGCGTCCGTCGCCACCGCCTCCGGCAACAGCCCTGAGCTGGAGGTGTCGCTCACGTACTCCAGCTGCGACGCGCTCGACCACATCGACGTCACCGAGGACGCCCGGACCGTCACCCTCACCGCCCACCTGCGCTCCAGGGCCCCGGACTCCTGCGGCACCGTCCCGACCACGACGACGTCCACCCCGGTCCCCCTGAAGGCCCCGCTCGACCGCCGTACCGTCGTGGACGGCGCCACCGGCTCGACAATCCGGACCGGCTGACCGCTCCCGGCCCTAGTCGCAGCCGATGCCGTCGCCGTCGCGGTCGAGGTCGTAGACGTCGTCGCCGATGACGCGGACGGGGCCCTGGACGTATGACGGGCCGTTGCCGCTGCCGCCCTTGCAGTCGACGTCGACCGGGTCGTTCGGCACGCACGGGGTGTAGTTCGGGTTGCAGTTCCCGGCGGGCTTCGTGGTCGCCTTGGTGGTGGGTGCCTTGGTGGGCGCCTTTGTTGCCGGGTTCGTGGTGGTGGTGGTGGGCGCCTTGGTGGCGGGGTTGCTCGCCGGGTCCGTGGTGGCCGGGCTTGTGACGGGCGGTGTCGTCGCCGCGGCGCTCGTCGTGGTGGGCGTGGTTTCGGCCGCGGACGTCTGCGGCGGCGCGAGCGCACCCGTGCGGGCCACGTCGCGGGTGTCTTCCGGGCGCTCGGTGCCCGCGCCGATCGCGGCGATGCCGCAGATCCCGACGACGAACACCACGAAGGCGACCATCGCGACGGTCGGGGCCCGGCCGGAGCGCTGGCCCCGCTGGTTGATCGGCGGTTGAGTCACCTCGCGAAGTCTGCCGCCGGCGCCATCTGGCGGACAGTAGCCGAACGGACGCGTCTGGTGAGATCGGCGGCTGGTCGCGGCCGCGAACGGCGGGGCGTGCATAGACTCGGGCACATGAGCGTGACCAACTGGGCGGGGAATCTGACGTTCGGCGCCGCCCGGGTGCATCGACCGTCCACGGTGGACGCTGTGCGGGAGATCGTGGCAGGGGCGGAGCGGGTGCGGGTGCTCGGGTCGGGGCACTCGTTCAACGACATCGCCGACACGCCGGCGGATCTCGTGAGCGTGGCGGGGCTGCCGGCCGGGCCGCGGATCGACGCGGCGGCGGGGACGGTCACCGTGGCCGGCGGGGTGCGGTATGGAGAGCTGGCCACGTTCCTGGACGCCGAGGGTCACGCCCTGCACAACCTCGGGTCGCTGCCGCACATCTCGGTGGCGGGGGCGGTGGCCACCGGCACGCACGGGTCCGGCGCGACCCTGGGCAGCCTGGCGACGGCCGTGGCGGGGGTCGAGCTGGTCACCGCCGGCGGGGAGCTGGTGCGGCTGGAGCGGGGCGACCCCGACTTCGCGGGCAGCGTCGTGGCGCTGGGCGCCCTCGGCGTGGTGGTGGGCGTGACGTTGGAGGTGCGGCAGTCGTACACCATCCGCCAACACGTCTTCGAGCACCTGCCGCGGAAGGTCCTCGACGCCCGCTGGGACGAGATCGCGACCGCGGGCTATTCGGTGAGCCTGTTCACCACCTGGGCGGGCGACACGGTCGATCAGCTGTGGCTCAAGCTCGCCGACGGGGAGGAGCCCGACGGGTTCGGCGCGGTGCCGGCGACGCGGCCGATGCACCCGATCGCCGCGATGCCCGCGGTCAGCTGCACCGAGCAGGGCGGCGTGCCCGGTCCGTGGCACCGGCGGCTGCCGCATTTCAAGCTGGAGTTCACTCCGAGCAGCGGCGAGGAGCTGCAGAGCGAGTTCTTCGTGGCGCGGCAGGACGCGGTGGAGGCGTTCGCCGCGGTCGAGCGGCTGCGGCACCTCGTGACGCCCGTGCTGCAGATCTCCGAGATCAGGGTCGTGGCGGCCGACGACCTGTGGCTGAGCCCGACGTACGGGCGGGACAGCGTGGCGCTGCACTTCACCTGGATCAAGGACGCCGCGCGGGTCGAGCCGGTCGTCGCGGCCCTGGAGGAGGCGCTGGCGCCGCTGTCGCCCCGGCCGCACTGGGGCAAGGTGTTCCACCACGCGGCGCGCCCTTCACGCCTCGCCGACTTCCTCGCGTTGCGTGACCGGCTCGACCCGGACCGCAAGTTCAGCAATGCGTTCGTGGAGCGGCATCTGGCGGCGGAGTAGATTTCACGGCGTGCGTATCGCTCGTTTCGCCCACAGCAGTGGCATGTCGTTCGGAGTCGTCGAGGGCGAGCCCTCGGCCGGGCTCGCCGGGCTCACCGTCGCGGAGATCGAGGGTCACCCGTTCGGGGAGCTCCGGTTCACCGGTCAGCGCTGGGCCGTCGCCGACGTGCGGCTGCTCTCGCCGATCCTGCCCAGCAAGGTGGTGTGCGTCGGGCGCAACTACGCCGACCACGCCGCGGAGCTCGGCAACGACGTGCCGAAGGAGCCGTTGCTCTTCCTGAAGCCCTCCACGTCGGTCATCGGCCCCAACGACGCCATCCGGATCCCGCCGCAGTCGCAGCAGGTCGAGCACGAGGCCGAGCTGGCCGTCGTGATCGGCGTCACAGGCGCCCGCCGCGTCGACCGGGCCGGCGCCGCCGCGGCCATCTTCGGCTACACCGCCGCCAACGACGTCACCGCCCGCGACCTGCAGCGCAAGGACGTGCAGTTCACGCGCGGGAAGGGCTTCGACTCGTTCTGCCCCATCGGCCCCTGGATCGTCACCGGCCTGGACGTCAGCGACGTCGAGGTCCGCTGCGAGGTCAACGACGAGGTCCGCCAGCTCGGCCGCACCAAGGACATGGTCTTCGACGTGCCGACCCTTGTGTCATATGTCTCACACGTCATGACCCTCCTCCCCGGCGACGTGATCCTCACCGGCACCCCCGCCGGAGTCTCCCGCATGGTGGCCGGCGACGAGGTGACCGTCACGATCGAGGGCGTCGGCGCGCTCACCAACAAGGTCCTGACCTTGGAATAGGCGTTTTTGCGACAACCGATTTGGCCTGGTGCGTTCGCTCCGGTAAAGTTCTCAACCGGCGCCGACAGCGCCGATGGGGTATGGGGTAATTGGCAGCCCAACTGATTCTGGTTCAGTTAGTCTAGGTTCGAGTCCTGGTACCCCAGCACCGCAGCAAGATCGCGGTGCTGTATTGTTCCACCGCACGACACAGCAACAAAGAGCAAGACCTGGGGCCCCGTCGTCTAGCGGCCCAGGACGCCGCCCTCTCAAGGCGGTAGCGCCGGTTCGAATCCGGTCGGGGCTACAGTCCGCAAAGCGGCTGGCCGGAGGGGTTTCTCCTCCGGCCAGCCGCTTTCGTTTGCGACTCGGTCAGACGCCCGCAGTCAGCGGATCGTCAGCAGAGCGGTCAGCGAGGGCCGTCGAAGACGCCCGTCACGCGGCCGTGGTACTCGTTCGGGGCGTGGGTGTAGAGGTTCAGCGTGGTCGAGGTGCTCTCGTGCCCCATGACCGCCCTGACGATGTTCACGGGCACGTTGTCGGACACCAGCCACGTCGCGTACGAGTGCCTGAGGTCGTGGAAGTGCAATCCGCCGGCCGCGTGGGCGACCACGTGCTCGACCGCCTCACGCTCCCCGTCGAACTCCCTCGTGTGCTCCAGCCCCGCCGCGTCGGGCCAGGACGCGAGCCACCCCCGGGGCGGGCGTTCGGCGACGCTGCCGAGCAGCCCGGCGCGGACGAGCGCGGGCCGCCACACCTGCCGCCGGAAGGTCGACCGCAGCAGCGGCTGCCCGGATCGGCTCGTGAAGAGCAGCGCGGTCGGTCGCGGCGGCGCGTCGAGCGACTTGCGCAGCTGCGTCAGCTCCTCCACCAGGAACGCGGGCAGCGGGATCGAGCGGACGCCCGCCCGCGACTTCGGGTACGGCTTGATGCTCCGCACACCCCCGGACTCGATGACGACCTGGACCACGCGCACGCGCGCCGCATCGAGGTCGACCGCACCCCACGCCAGCCCGGCCGCCTCGCCCCAACGCAGCCCGGTACCGGCCGCCAGCGCCACGAGCGCGCGGTAGTTCGGCACCGTGGCGGGCAGCAGCCGCTCGAAGAAGTCCGCGCGGCTGAGCGCCTGCGCGGGGCGGCGTGGCTTGTGGGTGCTCGGCAGGCTCACGCCCTTGCACGGGTTGATGCCGATCAGCCGGGCGTAGATCGCGGAGTCCATCACCATCGACAGCACGCCGAAGCACTTCGCTACGGACGCCGGGGCCAACTTGCGGCTGAGCGCGTTCACCCACTCCTGCACGGCGCGGTGGTCGATGTTCGCCAGCGGCCAGCTGCCCCACTGCGGTAGCACGTGGATCCGCATCACGGACAGCGTCCGCTCGTGGGTGCGCACCTCCACGTGCCGCCCCGCCAGCCAGCCCTCAGCGTGCTTGGCGAACAGGAGCTTGCCCACCTGCGGGTCGATGTACGTGCCGTGGTTCTTGGCGCTCTCGACCTCCGCGAGGAACGCCTTCGCCTCCTTCTGGGTCTTGAACGTCTTGGCCTTCTGCTTGTTGGAGGGGTCGCGCCAGTTGGCGCGGAACTTGCCGGACGGCGTCGGGGATACGTGTCCCATGGGGTTGACTGCTCCTCAAGTGATGTGACCGAGCGTGTTCAGGGCAGGAGTCATCGCGGCGCGTGGCTAGCAGCAGCCCGAGGGGTCGGAATCGGCTTCCTGGCGCGTATTCGGCCGTTTGTGCTGGTGGGCTGCTAGTTGCTAAGCGCCTGATGGGGTTTGGGATTCGGTGCTAGCGGGGGTGCTAGCTCTAGCAGGGAGAGGTGCTAGCGCTAGCACCGATCGCCAGGCGTTCGGGCGGTGCTTCTCGGCTACGCGCCGTGACGGGTGCGGTCGCGGCCGGCGGCGCGGTCCAGGGCCGCCAGCTCACGGTCGAGGTCGTCAACGCTGGCCGTGGGCAGGTTGTCGAGCCACGCCTCAAAGCGGCGCACCGGGATCACCCATCGGCCGCCGAGCTTCATGGCGGGAATGTCGCCCTTGCGCACGAGGGCGTACGTGCTGCCGGGCGACAGCGAGAGCAGCTCGGCGACCTCGGCGACGGTGTAGACCGCGCGGGTGACGGTCGCGGGGGTAGCACGCTCGGGCGCATCGGCGGGGTTGCTGTTACGGGGCGTGAACGGCAGGACGTTGCTGGACATGGGGTGGATCTCCCTCAGGGGTAGCGGGTAGCGGTGAGTAGGTGGGCGGAAATGGGGTTGTGGGCTGGTTTTCGGGGTGCGGGCGGCGGTGCCGCTACCCGCTACCTTTCGGTGTTCGTGCTGGCCAGGGAGGTAGCGGCTGAGGTAGCGCTGGTGCTACCTGGTAGCGGGCCGCTACCTGCGTCGCTACCTGCCGACGATCGACGGGTGACCGTTACGCACGGTCAGGACGGCACCGTCGGTCGCCGGGGCGGGTAATGCGGATCGTGGGACCGATTCGGGGCTGCGCCGGGGGCATCTCGCCTCGTTCGGGGCGTGCCGTTACCGGCGCCTCGGGTCGCGTCGGTGCTGCCTGGGTGCCGGATTGGCAGGTAACGGCGGCGGTAACGCGGGCGTTACCGCTGCCGCTGTCGTTACCCGTGCCGTTACCTCGGTTCAGGGATGCAGTCGTCACACAGGGCGTAGGCGAGCAGGACAGGACCGAACGCGGCGACGCTGCCGGTGAGCAGGGCTGCGGGGCGGTGGCACGCATCGCAGGTGCTGTCGTCGGGGCTGGGGTCGAGGGCGGGCAGGCAGTCGAGGCAGACGAGCAATCCGGGGTGCCAGGCGGCGGCGGAGCAGCTGCGGCGCGGCGCCGATGTGGGGGCAGCAGCGGGCGGTGCGGTTGAGAATGGCCGCGCGGATCGCGGTTGCCTGAGCGGCGAGCCACTCGGCGGGCGGGTTCGCGTCGAGGACCGCCCGGCCGTGGTCGGCTGCGCTGGTGAGGATGTGGCGGGCGTGGGCGGTCGCGGCGCCGAGCTGGTCGGCCAGGGCGACGGGGTGCAGGGTGCGGGCGTTCATGCTGCGGCTCCTTCGCCGGCGCGCGGCCGAGCGTGGCCGCTGTAGTCGGTTACTGCGGTTACATCGGTTACTTGCCTGCTCAGGCCGGTAACCGCAGTGAGGGGCGTAACCGCTACATCGGTTACATGATCTTGGGGCGTAACCGATGTAACCGATGGCGATTCGCTGCGGTTACCGTCCTGACCTGCGCTGTAACCGCTGTAACCGCTGTAACCGGACATGGCGGGTAGGTACCGGTCCCACGCGTCGGTCAGCCCGACATTCCCGGTCGTCGGGTACGTGGTGTAGCCCTTCGTCGGGCGTCCATCCGCGTCGCGGATCGGTGAGGGGCCGACGCCGTAGCGGCCGAGCTCGCGCGACAACCGGCGCGCGTCGAGCGGCTTGCCGCCGAGGTCGGCCCACGGCGCTTCCTCCAGCGCAGTCAGCGCGTCGAGCAGCTCCACGGTCGGCATCCGGTCCCGCCCGGCATACAGCGTCCGCATGTCGGCGAGGAGCCGCGTGCCGAACGTCGGCGCGGACGCGGTGGACAGGACGAAGTATTCGCACGCGCCGCGTCCGGTGTCCGGCCACTGCCCGCCCGCCGCGTCGGCGACCGCGAGCAGCGCCTCCCACACCTCGGCGGGCCGGTCGACCACCCCGGCCGGCATCTTCGGTTCGGCGTCGGCCAGGTCCTGGGCGACGTCGGCGACCCACGCGGCGAGGTGTTCCCGGATCGGCGCGGCGATCCGTTCGGCGAACTTCTCGCGGAACGGCTCGACCGTCTCCCCCGGCGCTCGGCGCCGCATGTGGATGGTGACCGCGCGGGTGGTGATGGTCGGCGGCATGTTGCCCGCCAGCCCGGCCAGGGCGACCGGGGAGAACACCGGGAACCGTTGCACCGTCATGGCTTTGGCGTCCCCGACGCACCGGGCGACGGTCGCCCCGCGCTTGTACCCGGAGTTGAGCAGCGCCCGCAGATCTTCGTAGTTGCCGCTGGCCTTCGGGTTAAAGATCGCGTCGACCTCGTCGAAGAGGATCGTGTGCGGCTTCTCGTTGATGAGCCGGAACAGCGCCGCCGTCGATGCCGAAATGGTCATCTCCGGGTTGCGGCAGAGCAGGTTCAGCAGCTCCAGCACCCGCGTCTTACCGGACCCGGGTTCGGCCGAGTCCAGCACGAGGCGCGGCGTGACGTAGAAGCACCCGGCCGCGTGGGTGTGCGCGGCCCACAGCGTCACCGCGGTGAGGGCGTGCTCGGTGGGGAAGGCGACGTAGCGGGCGATGAACGCGGCCACCTCGTCCAGCACGAGCGCGCCGGACGTGTCCGGGTGTCCGGCACCCGTGGGCGGCGCATTCACGCGGCACCTCGGCGGCTACGCGGCGACCGCTGCCCGGCGGCCAGACCCGATCGGATCGTGCGGGCCGCCTCGTGCTCGCTGAGTCCGGACCGGGCCGCCGCGTGCAGCAACGCTGTCGACACGCTGTCGACAGACAGCACGCCCGCGCCGACGAGCTGCCCGAGGCTGAACGCCGCCCGGTTCAGCGCGTTGTTCCGCCCGGAGTCCGGCGGCATGGCCGCGATGGCGTCGCACTCGCGCCGTAGGGCCGCCTCGGCGTACGGGTCGACACGGTTGGCGTGCCACGCCCGCGCGGGGGTGGTACGCGGAACCTGCGGTGCGAGTGCCTCCAGCAGCCCGACCGGCCCGGCCGGTACGAGCGTCGGCAGCAACCACAGCGGCTCGTTCAGCCACGAGTACGCGTTGCCCGAGATGTGCACGGACGGCGGCAACACCACGTAGCCCGATGTGCCGCGCCAGTCGCAGCCCGGCATGAACTTGGTGCGGTTGCCCCGCCCGGTCGGCGCAACGAACACGTGCGTCCCGCCGGACCCGGTGCGGGCCGCCGGCCAAACCTCGGCGAGGTCGCCGAGGTACTGCCTGAGCAGCGGCCCGGCGTCGGGCAGGTCGATGTCCCAGACGTCGAACCGGTGCCCGGTCGCGGCGCCGACGTTCGCGGTCGGCCACCACCGCCACCACCGCGCCACAACGGCCGGATCGGCGCTTGCCCCGTGCACACCGTTCGGCGTGCGCGGGTGCTTGCCCGGCCGCTCGCACTTCAACCAGCCACACGCGCACCGGCCGTCGCGGACCTCGTACAGGGGAAGGATGGGCACGCCCGCCAGGGCGTACCGCTCAGCGGCGTTGCGGAGCAACGCTTGCAGGTCAGCACGCAGTGCCATTGCTGTTCTTGCTCCTCACAGATCGGCCTGAGTGACCCGCCCTCGGGCAGCAGGAACCCGCCGCGCAGCTGCGCGGCCCGTTGCCAGGGCGGGGATGAGACGTGGGGTGACCGGCGCGCGACCGTGGTTCCTAGCCCAGAGGGCCGCGCGCCGGAAGCTCAGTCGGTGCGTCAGGCCACGTAGTAGGCGAACTCGCCGTCCTCGTTGACGGGCGCGGTCATCGGCAGCTGCCGGAACATCTGCTCGGCGACGTGGGCCGAGGTGGCCTCAACGACGCCGCCCATGCAGTGGCACCCGACGTTGAACCCGTCGCAGGTCTCGCACACGATCCACACCGACGCCCGGTGCATTGCGACGCACTGCTCCGAGGTGCACCACCGCGTCATGCAGTAGATGCAGACGCTCGCGTTGTTCAGCCGCATCGGCTTCTGCACCGCCTGGGCGGCCGAGAACGGGCCGAACGGCACGAGCACCCGATCGGCGCTGTCCTGGACCGGCGGGGCGGAGATAGGCTTGACCAGCATCTTCGTGTCCTTCCAAGGGGAGACTGATGCGCTGGCCTCGGTAGGGTTGCCGCCCTGCCGGGGCCGTCTTGCTTGAGCTAGACGCTACACGGCTACCCGCTAGCCGTCTACCCGTATCTACGGTAGCCGTCCAACCGGTACGCTTGCGGGCATGACCGACCTCGATCGCCTGCGGGCCGCCGCCGAGAGCGTCCGCGCAGCCACCGAAGCGCTCGACGCCGCGCGGGCCGACCGCGACAAGCTGATCCGCGCCGTCCGCCAGTCCACGGACCACACCGTTCCCGAGATCGCGGACGCCGCTGGCGTCTCGCAAGCGACGGTCAAGACCGTCATTCGCGGCCTGCGCTGAGCACTGGATGTCATAAGACGAGAAAACCCGACAACAGGTCAGATCGACAGGTGTCACCGTGGTGACACCTCATTGTCACCAGTTGATGTCACCAGGTAGACGGGGATACTTGATTGCATGGCCGACGAACAGCGCGACGCCACAGACGTGCCCGGATGGTCCCGCCGTATCCGCGCCGAGCGGACCGCCCGGGGATGGTCGCAGAACCAGGCCGTAGAGGCGCTCCGCGCCCACGCTGGCGAGAATGCCCGCCTAGCCGAGAAATCCAGCCTCCTGCGCAACTGGAAGCGTTGGGAGGCAGGCGATGCGGAGCCCGACGCCTTCTACAAGCCTTTGGTAGCCGAGACTTTCGGCACCGTGACCGCCGCGTTCTTCCCGGCGCCACGCCCTGAGCACCCGGCGGTGCTCGGCAACACGGGCATGGACACCCTGGAACTCATCTCCAGGCTCCGCGTCTCCGACGTCTCGCCTGCGGTGCTCGAAGGCATGCACGCCGCCGTGGAGCAGCTCAACAACGACTACTCGCACATGGAGCCGGCCGTTCTGGTCGAGGAGGGTCAGCGGTGGCTCAACCGGCTGATCGCGATTCACGACGGCAGGCTGTCCCTTGAGCAGCACCGCGAGGTCCTCTCACTGGCGGGCCAGGTCGCGCGCCTGGTCGGCTGCGTCGAGTACGACATGGGCCGCAAGGCCGCCGCCGAGGCCACCCGCCGCGCGGCTCTCACCCTCGGCAAGGAGTCGGGCGACAGCGACGTCGTGGGATGGGCGCATGAGATGCGCAGCTGGTACTCCCTGACCGAAGGCAACTACCGGGCCGCCATCACCGCCGCACGACAAGGGCTTGAGGCCGTCGGCGCGGGACACAGCGTAACGGTGCAGCTCTGGGCGCACCAGGCGAAGGCGTGGGCGCGCATCGGCGACCGTCGCCAGGTCGAAGTCGCGCTCGATAGCGGCCGTGCCGTTCTGGAAGCGCTGCCCTACCCGGAGAATCCCGGCAACCACTTCATCATCGATCCGGAGAAGTGGGACTTCTACACGATGGACTGCTATCGGCACGTAGGTGAGGACCGACTCGCCGCAACGTACGCCAACGAGGTCATTCGGTCTGCCACTACGCCAGACGGAGTTGTAAGAAAGCCTATGCGCGCAGCAGAGGCCCACATCACGCTTGGTGTAGTAGCGGCACGTGAGGGCGACCTGGAGGCAGCGCTCGCAGAAGGTCGTGCTGCACTTGCAAGCGACCGCCAGTCGTTGCCCTCGCTGGTAATGCACTCACGGGAACTTGCTTACGAGCTGCAGCACCGTTACGCCGCTGATCCCCGGGTTACGGAGTACGTCAACGAACTACGAGCGCTGTCATCCGCTCGATAGACCGCCGAGCTTTGTCCACAAATGAAGCGGGACCGCACATTTCGGTAGTTGCGGCGGTCCTAGCGGTGTGCATGTTCCTCCCGCAGAGGGTCGGTTCTTGATCTACCATACGCACCCCGGTGGTACACGAGTCGCCAGCCTTTTCGACATCGGCTACCTTCTAGGCCTTAGGAGGAACCATGGGTCGCCTCAGCGGTCGAGTAGGATTGTCCTGCCCGACGGTAGTACTGTTAGATTTG
>NZ_JBFAJA010000167.1:0-11521 GCF_040654975.1 Dactylosporangium sp. NPDC050588
GGCTCCGCCGTCATCCAGCAACGCGTCACCGAGCTCCTCGACGTCCGCCGCGCCATCCTCGCCGCCGACCCGCTCTTCCACACGAAGATCGACACCTCGACCGACCCCTACGACCCGTACCAGTCGGACGCCAGTGCCGACTACACCTACCAGCACGCCGGAGCCTGACCATGGCCAGCCGCCAGTACGCCACCTTCGAGGTCGCCGACCAGCTCTTCGGGCTCGACGTCGCCAAGGTGCAGGAGGTCCTCTCCTTCGACCAGTACACCCCCGTGCCGCTCGCCCCGGAGTCGGTCGGCGGGCTGTTCAACCTCCGCGGTCAGGTGATCGCCGCGGTCGACCTGCGGGTGCAGCTCGGGCTGCCGCCCCGCACGAAGAGCGCCGAGCCGGCGATGAACGTGATCGTGAAGACCGAGGAGGAGTCCGTCTCGCTCCTGGTCGACCGGATCGGTGAGGTCGTCACGCTGCAGGACGACACGTTCGAGCCGCCGCCGGACACGCTGCACGGCCCGAGCCGGCACCTCATCACCGGCGCGTTCAAGCTCGACGGCCGGCTGCTGCTCGCGCTGGACACCACGAAGGCCGTCAACACCAGCCAGCCCGGCTCCGGCAACCGCGAGGAATAGTCCATGAGCTGGTTCACCAACCGCGGGGTACGGACGAAGGTGCTCAGCGCCATCGTCCTGGCCGGCCTCGCGATGATCGCGATGACGTTCGGCGCGCTGAAAGGTCTCAGCGACGCCAACGCCACGACCCGCAAAGTCACCGCGAAGAGCGCGCAGTTCGCGGCGCTGTCCAACATCCGCGACGGCATCACCGACACGCTCAGCGCGCTCGCCGACGCGCAGCGCGTCGCCGCCGACAAGAATGTGATGGCGGCGATCGAGCAGTACCGGTCCGGCGCCGCGCCGGAACGCGCCACCCAGGCCGAGGCCGCCGCCACCGCGATGAAGGCGTACCAGACGGTGCGCGACACGGAGATGATCCCCGCCGCCAACGCCGGCCGGGTCGACCAGTACGTGCGGATCGCCGCGGCCAAGGGCACCCCGCAGATCGTCAAGGCGCAGAAGATCGTCGACGACCTTCAGGCCGCCGAGTTCGCCGAGGCCGAGCAGTGGCGCGCGGACGCCCAGGACAACTACGAGTCCAGCCGGATGATGATGATCGGCGCGGCCGTGCTCGGGCTGATCGCGGCGTTCGGCGTCGGCCTCTGGGTGACGACGCTGGTCGTGCGGCCGCTGCGCCGCGTGTCCGACGTGCTCGGCGCCGTCGCGGCCGGCGACCTGAGCCGCCGGGTCGAGATCACCTCCACCGACGAGGTCGGCGTCATGGCCGAGGCGCTCAACAAGGCCACCGAGAGCATGCGCGCGACCGTGCAGACGATGGATCACACCGCCTCGTCGCTCGCGTCGTCCGCCGGCGAGCTCACCGGGGTCAGCGCGCAGATCGCCAGCGGCACCGGCGAGGCCAGCGACCAGGCGAACCTCGTCGCCGCCGCGGCCGAGCAGGTGTCGCGCAACGTGCAGACCGTCGCCGCCGGCGCCGACGAGATGGGGCTGTCGATCCGCGAGATCGCGCAGAACGCCAGCGAGGCGGCGAAGGTCGCCTCGCAGGCCGTGATGGCGGCCGAGTCGACGAACCAGGCGGTCGCCCGGCTCGGCGAGTCCTCCACGGAGATCGGCAACGTCGTCAAGGTCATCACCTCGATCGCCGAGCAGACGAACCTGCTCGCGCTCAACGCGACCATCGAGGCGGCCCGGGCGGGGGAGGCCGGCAAGGGCTTCGCCGTCGTCGCCAACGAGGTCAAGGACCTGGCGCAGGAGACGGCCCGGGCGACCGAGGACATCTCCCGGCGGGTCGAGGCGATCCAGGCCGACACCACCGGCGCGGTCGCCGCGATCGGCGAGATCAGCCAGATCATCTCGCGGATCAACGACTACCAGCTCACGATCGCCTCGGCGGTCGAGGAGCAGACGGCCACGACCAACGAGATGAACCGCAGCGTCAGCGAGGCCGCCACCGGCTCCGTCGAGATCGCCACGAACGTCTCGACGGTCGCCGCCGCGACACAGAACACGTCACTCAACGTAGCGGAGGCGCAACGGGCGGCTTCTGATCTGTCCCGCATGTCGAGTGAGATGCGCGCGCTCGTCGCACGGTTCAAGATCTGACCGGGCCGGGCGGGGTACGCTCGCAGGACCCCGCCCGCGACCCTTTTGGCTGACAGACCGGGGTGCAGGTGCGTTGCAGACTAGTTGCCATGTACAGCCTGGTTAGCGCCCCCGTTCTCGGCTTCGACCTTTCCCGTCTGCAGGGCGGATCGGCCGCGGCCGATGTGCTGCTTCGCGGACTCTCGCTCACTCAGAGTGACCTTGACGCGGTCGCGTCGGCGCGTGCCGACGACGACTGGGACCGTGTCGACCTGTGGCGTGACGTCGACGCCGCCGCTCAGGAGCGCCGCGCGGTGAACGCCGACGCCGGTGCGCTCACCGTCGTCGAGCGCGCCCCGCTCGGCACCCTCGACGGGCTGCTGCACTGCCTGCGGTACGACATCCTCGACTGGACCTGGGGCAACCGTCCCCCGCAGGCGACGATGCCGACCCCGCAGGTGCGCGCCCCGCGGCAGCGGCAGAGCGAGGTCGCGAGCAAGGCCACCGGCGTGCTGTCCGACGCCGCCGCGGCCGCCTACCTGCGGGAGCTGCTGACCGACGAGTCGCGGCGCCGGCTGAGCGCCCCGTATACCGCCGCGCTGCGCGCGCTGCCCGAGCCGGAGCACGATCTCGGCCCGCAGGGCGACGAGCTGCGCCAGCTGCTGACCCGCGTCGGCTCGCTGTCGGCCACGGAGATCCGCCAGCTCAACAAGGTCACCGACACCTCGCGTCCCGGCCTGACCGACTGGGCGCCGGCCGTGCACTCCGCGTCGTGGGCCGTCTTCCTCTCCGGCCGGGTCCGCGCCGGCGCGGCCGCGCAGCTGCTGCTCGTGCAGGCCCTGGACCGCTCCGGCGTGCCGGTCAGCGACCGGGCCGGCGGGGTGTGGAACCTGCTCAGCGGCGCCGTCCAGGCGCTCATGGTCCGCGACCTGCTGGACTCCACCACGGCCCGCCGCCTGCTCGACCCGTACTTCACCGCGATGGGCCCGCTGTCCGTCTGAAACGCGCGGGCCACGACGGCGCGGTCGCTGACGCCCTCTGCCCGGTTTGCTCCGGGGTCACGATGGCGCGGTTGCTGGTCGGTGCCTGTTGACCGGGCTTCTCCGGTTCAAACATCGCCCCTGCCCGGTTTGCTCCGGGGTCACGATGGCGCGGTTGCTGGTCGGTGCCTGTCGACCGGGCTTCTCCGGTTCAAACATCGCCCCTGCCCGGTTTGCTCCGGGCAGGGGCGGTTCTTTTGGAATTTCCCTCATCGTCCCCAGAGCACCGCCGATTAGCCCGCTGGAACGTGACGGGCCTCGCATTTCCTGAGGCCCCCGGTGCTGGAGGCAGGGGCGCGTGATCTCGGTTCTGGTGGTGGACGACTCGGTCGTCGTCCGGCGTCTGATCACCGACGCGCTCAGCGACGACCCGGAGATCCGCGTGGTCGGCACCGCCCCCAACGGCAAGGTGGCGCTGACCAAGATCGAGCAGCTCCGCCCCGACCTGGTGACGCTGGACATCGAGATGCCGATCATGGACGGTCTCGAGACGCTGCGCGCGATCCGCGCCCTGTACGCCCGGCTCCCGGTCATCATGTTCAGCACGCTGACGGCGGCGGGCGCGACGGCGACCCTGGACGCGCTGTCCGCGGGCGCCAGCGACTACGTGACCAAGCCGGCCAACGTCGGCAGCGTCGCGGAGAGCATCCGGTCGGTCCGCGAGCAGATCATCCCGCGGATCCACGCCCTGTGCGGCGGCCGGCGCACCGCGCTCGCCCCGGCGCGGCCGCCGATCGGCATCGGACCCAACATCGGGCCCAACACCCGCGTCTTCGGCGCCGGCACCGCGGTCGCGCCGCCGCTCGCCCGCCCCGGCGGCAATGCCCTGCCCACCGTGACCCGCCCGCCGGCGACCGCGCCGCCCACCTCCGCGCCGGTGCGCACCGCGCCGCGGTCGGACCGGGTCGAGGTCGTCACGATCGGCTGCTCCACCGGCGGGCCCGACGCGCTGACGACCGTCGTGCGGGCGCTGCCGGCGAACCTGCCGGTGCCGGTGGTCGTGGTGCAGCACATGCCGCCGGTGTTCACCAAGATGTTCGCCGACCGGCTCGACCGCACCGCCGCGCTGACGGTCGTGGAGGCGACCGGCGACATGGCCGTGCGGCCCGGCACGGTCTACATCGCTCCTGGCGACTTCCACCTGGAGGTGCACCGCCGCGGCACCGAGGTGATCACCAAGCTCAACACCGGCCCGCCGGAGAATTTCTGCAGGCCCGCCGTGGATGTGCTGTTCCGCTCGGTGGCGAGGACGTACGGCGGCGCGACCCTCGCGATCATCCTCACCGGGATGGGACAGGACGGGAAGCGGGGCGCCGAGCAGCTGCGGACGACCGGCGCGGAGATCGTCGTGCAGGACGAGGCGACCTCGGTCGTCTGGGGCATGCCCGGCGCGGTGGCGACGGCGGGACTCGCGCACGCCGTCCTGCCGCTGGGCGAGATCGCCCAGCATCTCATCAGCCGTACGGCCGGAGGCCGGGGGGCGAAATCCATGGAGGTGACCCGATGACATTGACTGCCCAGGAGTTCGCCTTCATCAGCGGCCTCGTTCGGCGCGACGCGGCAATCGTGCTCGAGGCGGGCAAGGAGTACCTGGTGGAGGCCCGCCTGCTGCCGCTGGCCAGGCAGTCCGGCCTGCCGAGCGTGTCGGAGTTCGTCGCCCGCGCCCAGCAGCGGCCCGAGCCCGAGGTTCACCGCAAGATCGTCGATGCGCTCACCACCAACGAGACGTCGTTCTTCCGCGACGGCGAGCCCTTCAAGCAGCTCGTCGACACCGTGCTGCCGGATCTGCTGGTGCGCCGGGCCTCCACCCGTTCGATCAAGGTCTGGTCGGCGGCGAGCTCCAGCGGCCAGGAGCCGTACACGATCGCGATGGTGCTGCAGGACAACCTGCCGCCCGGCTGGTCCTTCGACATCATCGGCACCGACATCTCCACCGAGATGCTGACCCGCGCCGAGGCCGGCCAGTACTCCCAGCTGGAGGTCAACCGGGGACTGCCGGCGCCGCTGCTGGTCAAGCACTTCGAGCGCAACGGCGCGCACTGGCAGGTCGCGCAGTCGTTGCGCAAGAACGTGTCGTTCCGCCGGCTCAACCTGGCCGCGCCGTTTCCCTCCATGGGCCCGTTCGACATCGTGTTCATCCGCAACGTGCTGATCTATTTCGACGTCCAGACGAAGCGGACCGTCCTGCAGCGGGTCGCCGGCACGCTGCGACCCGACGGCTGGCTCTTTCTCGGCTCGGCCGAGACCACGATCGGCATCGACGACAGATTCGAACGGGTGGTCGCCGGCCGGACGTCCGCCTACAAGCTGCGGACCGCACCGAAGACCGCCGCTTCCGTGAGCGCAGTAGGAAAGGGGTGACGCCAGATGCTCACCATGGTGATCGACGATTCGCGCGCGATGCGCCTCATCTTGAAGCGGATCGTGGCACAGCTCGGCTTCGATGTGGTCGAGGCGGGCAACGGCCAAGAGGCGATGGACTACCTCACGGCCAACGTTCTCGACGGTGACGGCGAGATCCCCGGCTTGGCGCTGGTCGACTGGAACATGCCCGAGATGAACGGGCTGGAGTTCGTGACCGCTGTCCGCGCCGAACCCCGCCTGCGCGGGATGACGTTGATGATGGTCACGACGGAGAGCGAACAGAGCCAGATCGTGCGGGCCCTCGCATCGGGCGCGCACGAGTACGTGATCAAGCCGTTCACACCGGACGCGATCATCGACAAGCTGGCGCTGCTCGGCCTCGTCCCGAACGGAGTCGCAGCATGACGAACCCAACCGAGGATGACCTGAAGGTCATCGCCGAACAGGTCTGGTCCTCCTATCTCGACCTGGACGGCGCCAGCCCGCTCGTGCCGCTCCCCGCCGACAAGCACCAGGCCGACGTCACGGCCTCGGTGTCCGTCACGGGCGCCTGGCGGGGCCACGTCCTGGTCAGCTGCTCCGACGCGGCGTCCAGGAACGTCGCGGCGGCGCTGCTGGGCATCGACTTCGACGACGTGGCGGAGGAGGACGTCGCCGACGCCCTCGGCGAGCTGGCGAACATCATCGGCGGCAACGTGAAGAGCCTCCTGCCGGAGCCCAGCGCGCTGTCGCTGCCGCACGTGCACGTCGAGGGGACGCAGGGCCGCTACCCGCACGTGACCGAGGTGTGTCACCTCGAAGGTACCTGGATGGACGAGTCGGTCACCGTGACCGTTCTGGAAAGCACCACCGATCTCGCTGGAGCAATGGCATGAAGATTCTGATCGCCGACGACAGCCGGGTCATGCGGCAGATCGTGACGCGGACCCTCCGGCAGGCCGGCTATGAGGGCCACGACCTGGTCGAGGCGTGCGACGGGCAGGAGGCCTTCGACAAGGCCGTGTCGGAGAAACCGGACCTGGTGCTGTCGGACTGGAACATGCCGCACCTGACCGGTGTCGAGGTGCTGCGGATGCTGCGGGCCAACGGCGACCAGGTGCCGTTCGGCTTCGTCACCTCGGAGGGCACGCCCGAGATGCGACAGGCCGCCGAGGACGCGGGGGCACTGTTTCTGGTCACCAAGCCGTTCACAGCGGACACATTCAAGGACGCACTCGACCCAATTTTGGGATGATTTGAACCATGTCGCATGTTCTGCCCGTTCCCAAGGCCGTCAAGGATCTCTTTGACGATCTTCTCGGCCGGCCGGTCCAGGTCAACCCGGCCGAGCCCCTCCGAGCCGCCGACGTTCCCAAGACCCTGGTCGCCCTGTACACCGACGAACGCTCGCAGCTGCTCGCCGTGATCGGGATGGACTTCGGGCTCACCGCCTACACGGGCGCCGCGATCGGCCTGATCCCCCCTGGTGGGGCCGAGGCCTGCATCGAGGACAACGAGATCTCCAAGATGATCGGCGAGAACGCCATCGAGGTGTGCAACATCCTCGCCGGTCTGCTCAACCGCGAGGGCGTGCCGCGCCTGAAGCTGTACCAGACGTTCCTGCCGGGCGAGAAGGCGCCGACCGACGCGGTGAACTGGCTGCTGGCGCTGGGGCGGCGGCTCGACCTGATCGTCGACGTCTCCGGATACGGCGCCGGCAAGATCTCCATCGCGCTCGCCGGCTGATCGCTGCCGCGGCTGCGGCCTTTGTACCGGTTTTCCGGTGGCCGCAGCCGCATGGTCGGTGTTCCCGAGGTTGGGTGGGCGACATCGTGCAAAAAATTGCGTAGTCATGCACTACGCTTGCGGGCATGACTCGACGACTCGCTGAGGTGGCGAAGTACGCCGGCGTGAGCGAGGCGACCGTGAGTCGGGTGCTCAACGGCAAGCCCGGCATCTCCGACGCTACCCGCACCGCTGTGCTCACCGCGCTCGACGTCCTGGGCTACGAACGCCCGACGAAACTGCGCGGCGAGCGCGCCCGCCTCGTGGGGCTGGTGCTGCCCGAACTGCAGAACCCGATCTTCCCGGCGTTCGCCGAGGTGGTCGCCGGCGCGCTGTCCAAGCGCGGCTTCACGCCGGTGCTGTGCACCCGGACCGCGGACGGCGTCTCGGAGGCCGACTACGTCGAGATGCTGCTGGACCAGCACGTGTCCGGCATCATCTTCTGCGGCGGGCTCTACCATCAGGCCGCCGCGGAGCACGAGCACTATCACCGGCTGCACGAGCGCGGCCTGCCCGCCGTGCTGGTCAACGCCGCGATCGACGACCTGGGCTTCCCGCGCGTGTCGGTCGACGACGGGCACGCCGTGGACCAGGCGTTCAACCACCTGGTGTCGCTCGGGCACAAGCGGATCGGGCTGATCCTCGGCCCCGCCGACCACGCCCCGTCCAACCGCAAGCTCACCGCCTTCGAGGCGGCCGCGCAGTACAGCGACACGGTCAACGCCGAGGACGTCGAGCGGGTCATCTTCTCCATGGAGGGTGGCCGGGCCGGCGCCACGCGGCTCATCAAGCACGGCGTCACCGGCATCATCTGCGCCAGCGACGTGCAGGCGCTGGGCGCGATCCGGGCGGCCCGCCGGCTGGGCCGTGAGGTCCCCGACGACATCTCCGTGGTCGGCTTCGACGACTCCCTGTTCATGAACTGCACCGACCCGCCGCTGACCACCGTCCGCCAGCCCATCCAGGCGATGGGGCAGGCCGCCGTCACCCTTCTGGTGAGCCAGGTGGCCGGCACGCTGGTGCCGACCGAGGAGATGCTCTTCGAGCCGGAGCTGGTCGTGCGGGGCTCCACCGGTGCGCTCAAGGTGCCCGCGCCCAAGGCGACGAAGGCGGCCTCGGCCGCGTAGTTCCTCCCGGTTTCAGCGCAGCGCCACGACTCCTGCACGGAGTCGTGGCGCTCTTTCGTTGTGTCCGCAAGCAGGTGTCCGCTGCACACCGCGATTCTGCGACCGCGTGCGGTCAACGACTTCTGGCCCTCGCTGCGCGCTTTCGGCCGCTTTCGTGCAAGTCCCCGGACCGTGGGAGCGGGTCCATGCAAGCGACTGCCAGTGGATCATTAAAATTTTGCAACGGCCCATGGACTTCTTGTGGCGAGTGAGCCTAATCTCTTGCCTACACCAGGCGGAAACGCTGGCGCGATGAGACGGAAACCGAACAGCAACGCACCTGACGAACGAGTGCATACCGGCAGCCGACCCCATGCTGCGCATCCGTGCGGAGCGGTCCAGGTAGGACGCCCCGGCCCCGCCCCGCACAGCCCCGAACGATCGGCCCAGTCAGTGCAGGGCCGGAACTTCTCCACACCCCAAACAAGGAGCGACGATGAAGTACTCACGTACCACGATGGCGCTGGCCGTCGCGGGTGCGCTGGCGCTCACCAGCACGCTTACCGCGTGCGGCGACGACAAGAAGGAAAGCGCCGACACCAACGCCGCCGTCACGCTCAACGTCGTGGGTCTGCTCCCCGGCGCGAAGCCCGAGGCGCAGCAGGCGCTCGCGGCCGAGGTGGCGGACTTCCAGAAGGAAAACCCGAACATCACGGTCAAGACCAAGGACTACGAGTGGAAGGCCACCACGTTCGCGGCCGACCTCGCGGGTGGCACGCTGCCGACGGTGTTCGAGATCCCCTTCACCGACGCGAAGACGCTGATCGCCAACGGCCAGATCGCCGACATGCAGTCGTCGCTCAGCAGCCTCTCGTACGCCGGCAACTTCAACAAGAACCTGCTGCAGTACGGCCAGGGCCCGGACGGGCACACCTACGCCATCCCCGCCAAGAGCGTCTACGCGGTCGGCCTGCACTACAACCGTGACCTGTTCACCTCCGCCGGTCTCGACCCCAGCAAGCCGCCGACGACCTGGGACGAGGTCCGCGCCGCCGCCAAGGCGATCGCGACCAAGAACCCCGGCGTGGCCGGCTTCGCCCAGATGGCGAAGGACGCGACCGGTGGCTGGCAGCTGACGGTCGACACCTACGCCCGCGGCGGTCGCCTCGAGGACGGCAAGAAGGCCACCCTCACCAACGACGCCACCAAGGCCTCGCTGCAGTTCCTGAAGGACCTGCGCTGGACCGACAACTCCATGGGCGCCAACTTCGACTACGACTGGACCGGCATCAACCAGGCGTTCGCCGCCGGCAAGGTCGGCATGTACACCTCGGGCCAGGACGTCTACACGAGCCTCGTGCAGACGAACAACATCAACCCGAAGCAGTACGGCCTCACGATGATCCCGCTCACGGGCGGTGACGCCGGCGTCCTCGGTGGCGGCACCATGGCGGCCGTCTCCAACAAGGCCACCGCCAACGAGAAGGCCGCTGCGGTCAAGTGGATCGACTACCACTACCTGCGCAAGTACACCAACCAGGACGCCGCGAAGAAGAACGCCGAGATCCAGGTCGCGAGCAAGCAGCCCGTCGGCACCCCTGAGCTGCCGATCTTCTCGCAGCAGCAGTACCAGACCTACCAGGACTGGATCAAGTCGTACATCAACGTGCCGCTGGACCAGATGACCGGCTTCACCACCAAGGTCTTCGACGCCAAGCTCGTCAACGAGCCGGCCATCGCCACGCAGGACGTCTACAAGGCGCTCGACTCGGTCGTCCAGGCCGTCCTCACCAACAAGGACGCCAACATCGACCAGCTCCTCACCGACGCCAACACGAAGGCGCAGCGCGCCATCGACGCCGCCGGCTGATCCTCGCTCCACCGACAGACAAACCCGCAAGGTGTGGGCCGTGGGAACACCGCGGCCCACACCGGGGGCTCTGCCCCCGAAACCAGGACGAGGAGTGATGTGGTCGTGAGTGCACCCGGCGCTCTGCGGCAGACCGGCGAGGTGACCCGGCAGGTCCGCCGGCGCAGCCCGGTCACCTGGGTCCAGCGGGGTGGGCTGAGCTCGGTCCTGTTCGCGCTGCCGCTGCTGATCGTCTTCGGCATCTTCTCGTGGTGGCCGATCCTCCGGTCGGTCGTCATGAGCTTCCAGAAGACGAACCTCATCGGCGACCCGACGTGGGTCGGCTGGAAGAACTTCGAGTTCGTGCTCACCGACCCCGACCTGCCCACGGCGATCCTCAACACGCTGTACTTCGCGCTCCTCGCCCTGATCTTCGGCTACCCGATCCCGCTCGTGGCCGCGGTGCTGATGAGCTCGGTCCGCAAGCGCAAGGGCGTGTTCTCGGTGCTCGCCTACCTTCCCGTCGTGGTGCCGCCGGTCGTCGCGGTGCTGCTGTGGAAGTTCTTCTACGACGGCTCCCAGGACGGCGTGTTCAACACGATCCTCGGGTACGTCGGGCTCGGCCCGTACTCCTGGCTGTCCGACACGACGCTCGTCATGCCCTCGCTCGTGCTCGAAGCGACCTGGGCCGCCGCCGGCGGCACCGTGATCATCTACCTGGCCGCGCTGCTGAGCGTCCCGGACGAGCTGTACGACGCCGCCGAGGTCGACGGGGCCGGCATCTGGCGCAAGGTGTGGCACGTGAGCATGCCGCAGCTGCGCGGCGTCCTGCTCATCACGTTCATCCTGCAGATCATCGGTACGGTGCAGGTGTTCCTGGAGCCCTACCTGTTCACCGGCGGTGGCCCGGCCAACGCCACCATCACGATCCTGCTCATGATCTACGACTACGCGTTCGGCCGGTCCCTGGGCGGGAACTACGGCGCCGCGACCGCACTGTCCGTCATGCTCGCCACGTTCCTGGCGATCCTGTCGCTGGTGTACTTCAAGCTCACGTCCGGCTGGAGCAAGTCATGACCGGCCAGCGAAGCGGCTCGGGCCGGTCATCAGTGGCGCAGTGTGGGGGCATGCGCCCGGAACGAAGTGAGGACGCATGACCGGCCAGCGAAGCGGCTCGGGCCGGTCATCAGTGGCGCAGTGTGGGGGCATGCGCCCGGAACGAAGTGAGGACGCATGACCGGCCAGCGA
>NZ_JBFAJA010000167.1:11619-14706 GCF_040654975.1 Dactylosporangium sp. NPDC050588
GAAGCTCCGAGGGGAAGAGGACCACCATGACCGTCACCGATCCCTCCAGGCACCGGGCGGACGTGGGCGGGTCGATCCGGACGCCCGTCGCCGCGGGGCCGGGCGGTGCCGTCCTCGGCGGGCGGCCGGCGCGCAAGCCCAAGAAGGCGCAGCCGGAAGGCACCCGCGGCTACGTCTCGGCGAAGGACTGGCAGAACCCGCGCATCCGCGGCACCATGACGCTCCTGCACGGGCTCCTGATGGCCCTGCTCCTCCTGGTCGGCGTCGGGCCGATGCTGCTGCTGGCGAAGTTCGCCATCACGCCCACGCAGGACATCATCCGCACGCCGCTGGCCATCTTCCCGCACGGCGTCCGGTTGGCGAACATCTCCGAGGCGTGGAACGACGTCCAGATCAGCCACTACTTCCTCAACACGATCTGGCTCGCGGCCGGCTCGTGGTTCGTCCAGATGCTCGTCGCGACCACCGGCGGCTACGTGCTGTCGGTTCTGCGGCCCGCCTGGGGCAAGATCGTCAACGGCCTGGTGATCGCCACGCTGTTCGTGCCGACCGTCGTGCTCCTCGTGCCGCTGTACCTCACGATCCTCAACCCGCCCGTGGTCGGCACCTCGCTCATCAACAACTTCCTCGCCGTGTGGTTGCCGTCCGGCGCGAGCGCCTTCAACGTCGTGCTCATGACCCGGTTCTTCGACGGCCTGCCCCGCGAGGTGTTCGAGGCCGCCAGGGTCGACGGCGCCAGCTCGTTCCGGCTGTTCTGGTCGGTCGTCCTGCCGATGTCCAAGCCCATCCTCGGCGTGGTGTCGGTGTTCGCGACGATCGCCAGCTGGAAGGACTTCCTCTGGCCGATGCTCGTGCTCAAGGACCCGTCCAAGCAGCCGCTGTCGGTGCGCCTGCCCGCCATCGCGTCGCAGACCGACCTCGGCGTGTTCCTCGCGGCGCTCGCGATCTCGACGCTCATCCCGGTCGTGTTCTTCATCGCCTTCCAGCGACTGTTCCTCTCGGGCGCCGGACTGGGAGGGGCCGTGAAGGGCTAGCCCTTCGTCAGATCCACCTTGTCGTGTACAGGCAACACCTTCGGGCATAGGCAACACCGAGTGTGAGAAAGCAGGTTCCACGTGGCCGACCAACACCACCAGGCTTGGTGGCGCAGCGCCGCTATCTACCAGGTCTACTTGCGCAGCTTCGCCGACGGCAACGGCGACGGCGTCGGCGACCTGGCGGGCCTGCGATCCAGACTGCCGTACCTGGCGGGCCTCGGGGTCGACGCGATCTGGATCGTGCCGTGGTACCCGTCCCCGCTCGCCGACGGTGGCTACGACGTCGCCGACTTCCGCGCCATCGACCCGATCTTCGGCACCCTCGCAGAGGCCGAGAAGCTGATCGAGGAGGCGCACGCCGCGGGCATCCGGGTCATCTGCGACATCGTGCCCAACCACTGCTCCGACGCTCACGCCTGGTTCCAGAAGGCCCTCGCGTCCTCGCCCGGCTCGCCCGAGCGTGACCTCTTCTGGTTCCGTAAGGGGCGCGGCCCGGAGGGCGAGCAGCCGCCGACCGACCTGCAGTCCATCTTCGGCGGCCCCGCCTGGACCCGCGTCCCCGACGGCGAGTGGTACCTGCACCTCTTCGCCTCCGAGCAGCCCGACTTCAACTGGGACCACCCGGCGGTCCGGGACGAGTTCGAGGACATCGTCCGCTTCTGGCTCGACCGGGGCATCGACGGCATCCGCATCGACTCCGCCGCCGTCCTCATCAAGGACCCCCTCGTCAGCGACAAGTACGAGGACAACGAGGGCATCCACGACGTCTACCAGGCGTGGCGGCGCATCTCCGACACCTACACGCCGCCGCGCGCCCTCATCGGCGAGGTGTGGCTGCCCGACCACGAGGCCTTCGCCCGCTACCTGGCCCCCAACGAGCTGCACACCGCCTTCAACTTCGCGTTCCTCAACGCGCCGTGGGAGGCCGACAAGCTCCGCTACGAGATCGACATGACCCTCGAGGTGCACGCGCCGGTCTCCGCCCCGGCCACCTGGGTCCTGTCCAACCACGACGTCACCCGCGAGGTCACGCGCTTCGGCCGCGAGTCGACCAACTTCTCCTTCGCCGAGAAGCGCTACAACGTGCCCTCCGACCTCGCGCTGGGCAGCCGCCGCGCCCGCGCCGCCGCGCTGCTCATCATGTCGCTGCCCGGCGCGGTCTACCTGTACCAGGGCGAGGAGCTGGGCCTGGAGGAGGTCGAGGACCTCGACGACGCCCTCCGCGAGGACCCGATGTACCACCGCTCCGGCGGCACCAACCCCGGCCGTGACGGCTGCCGGGTGCCGCTGCCCTGGTCCGGTGACTCGGCCCCCTTCGGCTTCAGCCCCGCCGACGCCGCCGGCCAGCCGTGGCTGCCGCAGCCGGCCGCCTGGGCGTCGAAGACCGTCGCCGCGCAGGAGGGCGTCGAGGGGTCGTTCCTCGAGCTGTACCGCGAGGCCCTGCGCATCCGGCGCGCCGAGCCCTCCCTCGGCGACGGCCCCATGCGGTGGCTCGACTCCGCGCCCGACGTCCTCGCCTTCGCCCGCGACGACACCTTCGCCAACGTCACCAACCTCGGCACGGCGCCGGCCCAGCTGCCGCCGCACCGCGAGGTGCTCGTCAGCAGCGTGCCGCTCAACGCCGACGGCACACTCCCCGTGGACGCCTCAGCCTGGCTGCGGCTGTCCTGACCCAACGCAGCACCCGCAGACGCCGTCTGGAACCTGGCGCTGGGCCCGGCCGCCACCGAGCCCAGCGCCAGCCGGACCCGACGGCCCACATTCCCCGGGCGGTCGCACAAGTTGGCGGGTGCGACCGCCCGGCTGCATTTCCCCCGCTGTGCTTCCGCCCCACCGCTGCGCGGCGGGTCCCGGCGGGGATGCTCACCCGACCGCTGTGCTGCCGCCCCACCGCTGCCGCGGCGGGTCCCGGCGGGGCTTCCCACCCGACCGCTGTGCTGCCGCCCCACCGCTGCCGCGGCGGGTCCCGGCGGGGATTCTCACCCGCACCCCAATGCGCCGCTCCGCGACGCACTGCCCGCGCCGAGACGCGAGCCAGGCCAAGCGCCGC
>NZ_JBFAJA010000168.1:0-14409 GCF_040654975.1 Dactylosporangium sp. NPDC050588
GGTAGCGCCGCCGCTACCCACCCCGCTACCAACCTGGCCAGCCGCTACCCACCGAGGTAGCGGGTAGCGCCAGCAGCCCTTTCGCGCCCAAAACAGCCCGTGGAGGCTCTCGCATGCCCGCGCTCGCCGCTACCGCTACCGGCCAACCGGCCGCCGCAGTCCTGCTGTTCCTCGCCCTCATCATCGTCACGTTCGGTTACATCCTGGCGTGCTGGCTCTGGCCGTTCGTGGCCTGCCGCCGCTGCAAGGGCACCGGCAAACGCCGCGCCCTGTTCGGCGGCAAGGCGTTCGGCATCTGCCGCCGCTGCGACGGCACCGGCCGCCAGCTCCGCCCCGGCCGCCGCGTCATCAACTACCTGCGCGTCCTGCACAGCAAGGACACCAACCGATGAAGACCCGGCACACGGACTGGTGCGCCAGAGGCCACCGCTGCAACCTCGGCGAGCACCGCGCCGACCCGCTCGCCGTTGACGTCCCCGGCCTCGGCCGGGCGCTGCTCACCCGCGTGCGCGCCGCCGACGGCCGGGAGCACGCCGAGGTGACGTTGACCGTGGCGCTCGCCGCCGCCGAGCCGGTCGCCCGCGCGCAGCTGCTCGGCCTCGCCCGCGACCTGGACACCGTCATCAGCCGCGCGACCCGCGCCAGCGTCCGGAGGGACGCCTGATGGCCTTCCTCGACTGGAGCGACCACAACGTCGGCCGCCCGCTGCCATGCCGTCTGTGCGGCATCCCGGCGATGCTCCGCGACGAGAAGAACCGGCCGTGCCACATGACGTGCGCCCACGCGCAGGCCGACGGACTGATCGGCGGTGACGACCAGGGCGACGCGCTCGCCGTCGTCGTCCAGATGCCGACCGCTCCGGTCATCGACCTGCACACCCGCCGCCGAATCGCCTGACGTGGCCATCCACAGGGGAGACGCATCGTGACTCGTTCCACGCACGACGAGGCCGCCGAACAGGCGGTCATCGGCGCCGCGCTGCTGGCGGCGCACGTGGTCGGCGACCTGGCCGCCACGCTCGCGCCGGGCGACTTCTACCGCCCCGCGCACGCGGCGCTGTGGGAGGCGCTGCTGCACCTGCACGCCGCCGGGAAGCCCACCGATCCCGTCGCCCTCGCCGCCCACCTCGCCGAGACTGGCGAGCTGGGCCGCGTCGGCGGCGCGCCGTACCTGCACACGCTGATGCAGGCCACGCCCACCGCCGCGAACGCTGGGCACTATGCCGGCATCGTGGCCGACCATGCTCGCCGACGTCAGGTGGTCGACCTCGGCGAGCAACTGACGCACCTCGCGACGACCGGCGCCGACGTCACCGACCTGGTCGCCGCCGGGCGCGCGATGCTCGACACGGCGACCGCGGGCGGGTGGCCGACGCTGATCCCGATCGGTTCGGGCCGTCACCTCCCGGCGTTCCCCGCTGAGGTGCTGCCCGGGTGGGTCGCCGAGATGGTGTACGCCGTCGCGGAGTTCACCCAGACGCCCCTCGACCTCGCGGGCAGCATCGGCCTCGCGGCGCTGTCCACCGCCGCCGGTGGCCGCGCCGAGGTGGAGGTGCGCGGCTCGTGGCGGGAGCCGACGAACCTCTACACGGTCGTTGTGCTGCCGCCGGGCTCCCGGAAGTCGGCGGTGTTCGCCGCGATGACCGGGCCGCTGCTCGCCGCAGAGCGGGCGCTGGTCGAGCGGACCAAACCGGCGATCGTTGAGGCGGAGCTCGCGGCGAAGGTCGCCGGGAAAGCCGCCGAGCGCGCGGCGAACGCTGCCGCCAACGCGGACGCATCCGGCCGCGACACCCTGCTCGCCGAAGCGACCGCGGCCGCCATGCAGGCCGACGCACTCGCGGTGCCCGTGGTGCCGCAGCTGGTCGCCGACGACGTCACATCCGAGAACGCAGCGTCGCTGCTCGCCGCCCAAGGTGGGCGCCTCGCGGTGCTGTCACCGGAAGGCGGCATCTTCGCCACCATCGCCGGGCGGTACTCCGGCACGCCGAACCTGGAGGTGTTCCTCAAGGGGCACGCGGGCGACATGATGCGGATCGGCCGGCAGAGCCGCGACGCCGAACACGTCGACAAGCCCGCGCTCACCCTCGGCCTGGCCGTGCAGCCCGACGTGCTGCGCGACATCGCGGGCATGCCGGGCTTCCGTGGTCTCGGGCTGCTCGCGCGCATCCTGTTCTCCCTGCCGGAGAACACCGTCGGCCGCCGCCGCATCGGCGCCGACCCGGTGCCCGCCGAGGTCGCCGCCGCGTACGCGTCGAACCTTTCCGCGCTGGTGCTCACCCTCGCGGAGTGGACCGACCCGGCCGTGCTGCCGCTCACGCCCGAGGCCAACGAACGGGTGCTGGACATCGAGCGCGCGGTGGAGCCGCGCCTCGCGCCGGGCGGCGCGTGGGGGCACATCGTGGACTGGGGCAGCAAGTACACCGGCGCCGTGGTCCGGCTCGCTGGGCTGCTGCACCTCGGCGAACACCTCCGCGACGGGTGGGGCAAGCCGATCGAGGCCGACACGATCGACCGGGCCGCGCTCCTGGGCGACTACTTCGCCGCGCACGCCCTGGCCGCGTTCGACGACATGGGCGCCGACCACGCGACCCGCAACGCCCGGACCGTCCTCGGCTGGATCGAACGCACCGGATCAACCGCGTTCACGAAGCGCGAGCTGTTCCGGGCGGTCAAGAGCAGCCAGCTGGCCACCGTCGCCGACCTCGACCCGGCCCTCGACGTCCTCGACGCCCACGGGTACATCCGCCAGCTCGACCAACCGGCCCGCTCCGCGAAAGGCGGACGACCGCCCTCGCCGAGCTACGTCGTCCACCCCGAGGTGCACCGGCCAGTCGCGACCGTCCACGCCATCGGCGACGCCCGGAGGACGGCGTGAGGCCGCTGACAGAACTGACACAACTGACACAACCCCCTCCGGCCCGAGGTTCTGTCAGTTCTGTCAGTTCTGTCACGAGCAATCCGCCGGTCGCCCGCGTGAGCCACGACCGGCACGCATCGACCCCCTCAGAGCCGCTGGAAGGAACCGACGTAGGCAATCACATCGACGTTCATAAGATCTTGTCGCTACGGCCGTCTCAGACCGGCTCCCTAACGCCCGCTGACGCTTCGTCGCCCGCCGGCGACGCAGAGGCACCCCGACGCTCGACAGGCGCTCAGCGTCGACGTCAGCGCCCCTCACGCACCGATCAGGAGGCACGGCCGATGGCACCCCGGGAGTTCTTGACCCTCGCCGAGTTCCTCGACGCGATGGACGTCCCAAAGTCGACGTTCTTCCGCTGGAAGGCGATCGGCGAGGCGCCGCGCACCTACAAGCTGCCGAACGGCCAACTCCGCATCCGTCGCACCGACTTTGACGCCTGGATCGCCAGCCGAGAGGAGCCGCAGGCCGCATGACGACCTTCGACGTTCGGATCTGGGGCATCCGCGAGCACAAGGGCAAGGACCGCAAGACCGGCAAGCCGCGCAGCACGTACCGCCTCCGGTGGCTCGTGGCTGGCGAGGAGTTGGGCGAGTCGTTCCAGACACGGGCCCTCGCGGAGAGCTTCCGCTCCCGGCTGGTCGTGGCGCAGCGGGAAGGGGTGGCGTTCGATGAGGTCACCGGCCTGCCGGAGCCGATGGCCCGCGCGCTGCGCACGAAGTCGTGGTACCAGCACGCCACGGAGTACGTGGACATGAAGTGGCCGCACGCCTCGCCGAACCATCGGAAGGGCATCGCCGAGACTCTGGCCACGGTCACACCCGCGCTGCTGGCCAGCGACCGTGGGGTGCCCGACGACAAGACAATGCGGGCCGCGCTGTACGGCTACGCCTTCAACACCGTTGCGCGGACCGCCGGGCCACCGCCGGCCAAGCTGGCGAGCGCCGTCGCGTGGGTACAGGCGAACACCGTCAACGTGTCGGCGCTCAAGGACGCAGCCCTGGTGCGGAAGGTGCTCGACACGCTCGCACTGAAAATGGACGGCACGCCCGCCGGGGCCTCGACGGTCACGCGGAAGCGCGCGGTGTTCTCCAACGCGCTGCGGTACGCCGTGGAGCTGCGCCTCCTCGACGTCCACCCGCTCACGCTGGTGAGCTGGACGGCGCCCAAGAAGGACGAGAGCGTCGACCGGGCGGTGGTCGCCAACCCGAAGCAGGCCGCCGCGCTGCTCGCGGAGGTCGCCAAGGCCAGTCCAGAGCTGGAGGCGTTCTTCGGCTGCATGTACTACGCCGGGCTGCGGCCGGAGGAAGTGCTCCACCTCACAAACGACGAGTTCGAGCGGCCACCCAGGGAGGGAGCGTGGGGGTGGCTGCACCTCTCGGGGGCGACGGTGGCCAGTGGGCGAGGCTGGAACGACGAGGCCGAAGTCAACGAGGATCGCGGGCTGAAGCACCGCGCCAGGATGGCCACCCGGCCGGTCCCCGTGGCGCCGCCGCTCGCCGACATGCTCGTCCGGCACATCGCCAAGTACCCACCTGCGGACAATGGGCGGCTGTTCGTCACGCGGCGCGGCCCGTGGGGTCGCTACGTCCCCACGGCCGGACAGCCGATTCCGAACAACACCTACACGACGGCATGGCGGAAGGCGCGCGAGAAGGCACTCACGCCCGCCCAACAGCGCTCGCTGCTCGCCAAGCGGCCGTACGACCTGCGACACGCCTGCCTGTCGACGTGGCTCAACGCTGGCGTGCCGCCGACACAGGTAGCCGATTGGGCGGGAAACAGCGTCAAGGTCCTGTTGGAGGTCTACGCCAAGTGCCTCGACGGGGAGACAGCCACCGCGCTCAACCGGATCTCCCTAGCGCTGGGCCTCGACCCGACGGGTGACACCCAGGACCAGGGCGACGTCGAGGAGGTCGACCCGCCGGGCGCGGCCTGATCATGGCGGAAACTTTGCCACGCATTTGCCGCGACGGGTGAGCTTCGGCTGGTCCGGGTGAGACTGAGTGGGACCAACGCAAGAGGGCCGCTACCGGGGTTTCCCCTGGTAACGGCCCTCTCTGCACTGCCGGTGGCGGGTAGAGGATTCGAACCTCTGTAGCTTTCGCGACGGATTTACAGTCCGCTCCCATTGGCCGCTCGGGCAACCCGCCTGGCGGAAGCAAGAATAGCGGTACGCCCCGGGGGCAATGCAAACGGGTACCCTCGGCACGCCCGTACCGCCAATCGACCGCACCACAGGAGCAGCTGCCATGGCTTCGGCACCCTCGTTCGACATCGTCAGCAAGGTCGACCGGCAGGAGGTCGACAACGCGCTCAACCAGGCCGAGAAGGAGTTGGGGCAGCGGTTCGACTTCCGCGGCACCGGCGCTGAGATCAAGTGGGCCGGGGAAGAGACGGTCAGCCTCCAGGCGGAGACCGAGGAGCGCGTGGTCGCGGCGCTCGAGGTCTTCAAGGAGAAGCTGGTCAAGCGCAACATCTCGCTCAAGTCGCTGGACGCGGGCGAGCCGCGTGCGTCCGGCAAGACGTACAAGATCGACGCGAAGATCGTGCAGGGCATCGAGTCGGAGAAGGCGAAGGCGATCTCCAAGAAGATCCGCGACGAGGGGCCCAAGGGCATCCAGGCGCAGATCCAGGGCGATCAGCTGCGCGTGACCGGCAAGAAGAAGGACGACCTGCAGGCGGTCATCACGCTGCTCAAGGGCGAGGACTTCGGGATCGCGCTGCAGTTCACCAACTATCGGTGAGCCGACTACCAGGGTGAGCCGGCTACCGGTGACGGCTCAGTCCTGGCGGGCCGGCGGGCGCCGCTCGGGGCGCTCCGCGGTCTCCTCGGCCCGGATCAGCACGAAACTGTCGGTGTCACAGATCTCGGTGTCGGTCTTCTCCCGATGATCGGGGTCTGCCAGCACGGCGTGGATCGGCAATGCCATGAGGCTGGACCATACACGGACGTGCTCCTGGCATCACTCATGTGAGTGACGTCTGAGTGGCGGCCCGCGCGATCGCGCCGCGCGGGTTGGCCGCCACCAGGGCGCCGAACGCGACGGCGGTGCCCGCCAGCAGAAACGCCCAGACGACGCCGCCGGGGCGGTCGACGACGAGTCCCATCGCGGCGACGCCGGCGGCGCTGGACGCCACGGAGACGGTCACCAGCCAGGTGTACGCCTCGTTCAGCATCGAGCCGGGCACGATCTGCCCGACGAGCGAGTTCTGCACGGTGAGGGCCGGGGCGATGGTCGCGCCGCCGAGCACGAGGGCGATGCCGAGCGCCAGCGCGCTGGGCATCGCGGCCAGGATCAGGATGCTGGCGGAGACCCCGCCGAGCAGCCAGCCGAGGCGCCCCGGCGGGCGGGTGCCGAAGTAGAAGCCGCTCACGGCGCTGCCGATGCCCCACACCCCGAGCAGCAGCCCGCCGACGCCGGCCGGGTCGTGTTCGACGTACGCGGTGGCGTACGCCGGCACCGCCACCCCGACCCCGCCGAACGCGAACCCGAGGCCGAACGCGGTCACCAGCAGCGGCACGAAGCCGGGGACCCGCAGCGGGCCGAGACCCTTGGCGTTGGTGTGGTCGGCGTGGCGGCGCCAGGACCGGATGGCCCGGCCCCGGGCGACGGTCAGGGTGCCGAGGAGCGTGACGCCGGCGGCGGCGCCGAGCGCGACCGCGGGCTGCCACAGCACGACGCACAGCGCGACCAGCACCGGCCCGGCCACGAAGACGACCTCGAACAGCGCCGTCTCGGCCGCGAGCGCCGTCACCCGTACGTGTGGCAGCTCGGTGGTCAGCGCGTTCCACGTACCGCGCACCGCGGCCGTCAGCGGCGGGAACGTGGCGCCGGCCAGCACCGCCGTACCGACGACGAACGGCATCGGCGAATGCCGGAGCGCGACCACGATCAGCGCCGCGAGGGCGAGCGGGTGGGCGATGCCGGTGACGAGCAGGACCGGTCCGGGACCGACCCGGTCGGCGAGCCGTCCGGCGATCGGGCTGGCCGCGGCACCCGCGAGGGCATAGACGGCACAGGCGGCGGCCGCCTGCGCGTACCGGCCGGTCGTCTGCTGCAGGAGCAGCAGCAGCGACAGCGAGACCATGCCGATGCCGAGCCTGGCGATCACACCGACGACCAGGAGTACCGGTGCGCCGGGGAGCCGCCAGACCGCCGCGTACTGCCGCAACGCACTGCCTCATTTCCTGCCGGTAACGGGTGAAGAGCCTGCCGATCCTAACGGCAGGCTCCGGTCACCCGTTCAGGAATTTGCGTCAGCGGCGCGTGACACCCGCCATCTGCTCCAGCCTGGCGATCCGCTGCTCCATCGGCGGGTGGGTCGAGAACAGCGATGCGATGCCCCCGCCCCGCAGCGGGTTGTCGATCATCAGGTGGGCCTGGCTGGCGAGCTGACCGTCGGCCGGCAGCGGCAGGGCCTGCGTACCGCGATGAATCTTGCGCAGGGCGCTGGCCAGGGCGAGCGGGTCCGTGGTGAGCCGGGCGCCCGACTCGTCCGCCTGGTACTCACGGCTGCGGCTGATGGCGAGCTGGATCACGGTCGCGGCGAGCGGGCCGAGGATCAGCATCAGCAGCAGGCCGCCGACGCCCGGACCGTCGTCGTCGCTCGACGAGCCCCCGATCGGCAGGAAGATCGCCAGCTGCGCCAGCATGGTGATCATGCCGCCGAGCGCGCCGGCGACGCTTGAGATGAGGATGTCGCGGTTGTACACGTGTGACAGCTCATGTCCGATCACGCCGCGCAGCTCGCGCGGGGTGAGGATGCCGAGGATGCCCTGCGTGACGGCGACCGCCGCGTGCCGTGGGCTGCGCCCGGTGGCGAAGGCGTTCGGTTGCGCCGTCGGGCTGATGTACAGCCTGGGCATGGGCTGCCCGGCGGACGTCGCGAGCTCCCGGACGATGGCGTAGAGCTCGGGCGCCTGGGCCTCGGTGACGGGCTGGGCGCGCATCGCACGCAGGGACAGCTTGTCGGAGAAGAAGTAGCTGAACGCGTTCATGCCGAGCGACAGGAACACGGCGACGACCAGGCCGGTGCTGCCACCGAGCCAATAGCCGACGAGCAGGATCAGCGAGGTCAGCAGCCCCAGGAGGGCCGCCGTCTTGAGACCGTTGAGATGCCTGTGCTGCATACCATCTACAACACCGCGGTCGGCCGTGCCCCTTCCCTACGCCGGCTGTGAGCTGGCTGAACGTCTCGTCCGAGCCTCATGGGGTGCCTCATCGGGCCCCTCATGGGGTGAAGAACGCCGCCAGCTCGAGCACTCCCTGCGGCGCCAGTCCGACCAGCACCGCGAGCACGGCGGCGACCCCGACCGCCGCGGCGACCGGCCACCCGGCACGTGCTGGCGCCGCGGCCGATTCCGTGACCGGTGCGGTGTCCGTTGCCGGCGCGGTCGCCGATGCCGCTGCGACGGCCGGTGTCGGCGAGGTCGCCGGTGTCGGCGCCGATGCGCCCGTCGTGGCCGGGGCCGTGGTTGTGACCGCCACCGCTGGTTCCGCGGAACCAGCGAACAGGCTCGCGACGACCCGGATGTAGTACGCGAGGCCGATGACCGCGTTGATCGCGACGACGATCGCCAGCCACGCCGCGTCGCCGCCGAGCAAGGACCGCACCACGGCGACCTTGGCGAACAGGCCGGCCAGGCCCGGCGGCAGCCCCGCGAGGCCCGTCAACGCGATCACCAGGACCGCCGTCAGCCACGGCGAGCGGCGGGCGAGCCCCCGGTAGTCGGCGATCTCACCGCCGTCGGCGCTCCCCCGGACCGCGACGACGGCGGCGAACGCCGAGAACTCGAGGATGACGTAGAAGAGGGCGTACGCGACGGTCGCGGCGACGGCGAGCGCGACCGCCTCGGTGGTGCGGCCGCCGGTCGCCAGGAGCGCGCCGAGCGGGGCCAGCACGTAGCCCGCCTGGGCCACCGACGACCAGGCGAGCAGCCGCACCATGCGCCGCTGCCGGAGGGCGACGAGGTTGCCGACCGTCATGCTGAACACGGCGAGCACCGCGAGCGTCAGCCCCGACGTGGCGAGGACCGGACCGCCGGCCAGCACACCGACCAGCAGCAGCGCGACGACCCCACCGAGCTTCGAGGCGGTCGACAGGTACGCGGCGACCGGCAGCGGGGCACCGTCGTACGTGGCCGGCGCCCAGGCGTGCGCGGGCACGGCGGCGACCTTGAACGCCAGCCCCGCCAGCAGCAGCACCATGCCGACCTTCAGCAGCGGGCGCAGCTCGGGCACGGCGAGGTCCGCCCGGGCGATGTCGGCGAGGTGCACGCCGCCGGTCGCCGTGTACACGAGGGCGGCCCCGAGCAGCGCCACCGCCGTCGACACGACGCTGACCACGAAGAACGTGACCGCCGCCGACGCCCCGGCGGTGGCGCCGCGCCTGATGCCGACCAGCAGGTACAGCGGCAGGGTGAGCGTCTCGAGCGCCACGATCAGCGTGATCAGGTCGCGGGCGCCGCCGAGGACGACCGCGCCGGTCAGCGAGCAGGCGAGCAGGAAGCAGTACTCGCCGACGGGCACCTCACCCGTCCGCAGCACCGGCAGCGACAGCGCCACCGCGCCGAGCGCGAGGATCGCGAACGCGGCACCGACGGCCGCGGCGGCCGGGTCCGCCACCAGCGAGCACTGGTCGGGCCCGACGCAGAACGCGGTCCGCCGGCCGGCGTCACCGAGCCCCAGCCCGACCCCGATGGCGGTGCCCGCGGTCGCCACCATCCCGAACGCCGTCGTCCCCACGACCGCGCCCAGCCTGCCCGGCGCGACCAGGTCGGCGAGCAGCACAAGGACCGCGGTGGCGGCGGCGACGTACGTCGGCAGGAGCGCGATCTGGTCGATCGTCATCGCCCGACCTCCCTGAGAGGCTCACGGCCCACCGGCCCGGGCGCGAACCCGGACTCCGGGCCAGGCAGCACCCAGGCCGCCGAACCGGGCACGTGGTCGGGACCGGCCATGGTGGCGGTGGCCCGGAGCGCGGCGCGGTGGGTGGAAGGCGTCATCGGGTGATCACGCCTGCCAGGGCGTCGGCGGCGCCGGCGGAGAAGAACAGGACGCCCATCGGGACCACGCCGATGGCGAGGGTGAGGGCGATCAGCGGGGACCAGGCGACCAGTTCGCCCGGTCGGAGGCGCCCGGTCGCGGTCGTGGTGAGTGCGGTGACCGGTGGCGTCGCGGCGCCGTGCGTGACACGGCGGAGCAGGCGCAGGAAGTACGCGGCGGCGAGGGCGGCGCCGATCGCGGCGACGACGCCGAGGGTGGTCCAGAGGGGGCCGCCGCGCTCGAAGGCGGCGACGACCGCGAACGCCTCACCCCAGAAGCCGGCGAGGCCGGGCAGCCCGAGGGACGCGATGGCGGCGAACGCGAGGACGCCGCTGAGCGCCGGCGCGGTCTCCCGCAGCCCGCCGAGCTGGGCGAGGTCGCCGGTGTGCGTGCGGTCCTTGATGCCGCCCGCCACGAAGAACAGCAGACCGGTGATGACGCCGTGGGCGATGTTGCCGATGAGGGCGGCCTGGAAGCCGGTCGTGGTGAGGGTGGCGACGCCGAGGAGGACGAAGCCCATGTGGCCGACGGAGGAGTACGCGATGAGGCGCTTGAGCTCCGTCTGGGCGAGGCACACGAGGCCTCCGACGATGATGGCGGCGGTCGCGAGGATCCCGAGGACCGGCGCGCTGCGGGCGGCGGCCTCCGGCGCGACGCCGACGGCGACGCGGAGCAGGCCGTAGGTGCCCATCTTCAGCAGGACGCCGGCGAGGATGACCGAGCCGACGGTCGGCGCCTCGGTGTGCGCGGCGGGCAGCCAGGTGTGCAGCGGCCAGAGCGGGCTCTTGACCGCGAACGCCACGGCAAGCAGCACGAACGCGAGCAGCTGCACGCCGCCGCCCATCCGGGTGCTCGTCGGGTCGGACAGCGCGACGAGGTCGCCGGTGCCGGCGGCCGACACGACGGTGAAGACGCCGACGAGCAGCAGCACCGAGCCGAACAGCGTGTACAGCACGAACTTGCGCGCGGCGCGGCGGCGGTCGGGGCCGCCCCAGACGGCGATGACCGCATACATCGGCAGGAGGACGACCTCGAAGAACACGAAGAACAGCACCAGGTCGAGGGCGAGGAACACGCCGATGATGCCGACCTCGAGGACCAGCAGCAGCGCCACGAGGAGCCGCCCGCGGCCGGGGTCGGGCACCCGCCAGAGGCAGTACGCGCAGCAGAGCATCGTCAGCCCGGCCGTGAGCGCCACGAGCGGATAGGAGATGCCGTCGATGCCGAGATGGAACCGCAGGCTCAGGTCGGGTGCCCACGGCAGGTCGATCTCGGCCCATGGGGCGATGGGGTTGGCCTTGACGGGTGCGAACGTCGGGAACTCGCTCGCCGACGACGGCGGATCCCCGCCGGGCAGGAACGCGAGGACCACGCCGCAGTTCGCGGCGGCGAACGCGGCGCCACCGATGCGGGCGACCCGGTCGAGTCTCGCCGGCATGCCCGCCGCGAAGAGCGCCCCGATCGCCGGGACGATCAGCAGCGCGAGGAGCAGACCCTGATCGGCGCTCACCAGGACACCCCCACGACACGTGCGACGACAGCGGCTGTGCCCCCGGTGCGCCGGGGCCGTGCGAGCGGTCCGGCCGAGGAACGGGCCGGACGGGCAGCCGGTCCGGCGCCCACCGGAAGACACCGACGAACGGCGCGGGGAACCGTCGGACCGGCAGCAGGCGCCGCCACGAACGCCGGCCGGACCACCGATACCAGGCTCCCGAAGACATCCCCGCGCGGACCACGGCCACCCGCGAGGCCCGCACGAGGCGGCACAGTGGCGGCGGCGGCACGGGCCACCTCGACCGGGCGGCGGAGACGCGGCTCACCGGACCGGCAGACCGACCGGCGGACCAGGTGCCGGACACGCCGCGCGGCCAGAGAACGCGCGGGCGACCCGACCCAGGCGTGAACACACGGGCCGGATGGCGGCAGGGTCGGGAGCGGGGTCACCAGGACACCCCCATGACCAGGGCGATGACGGCGGTGAGCAGGGCGGCGCCGGTCAGGACGGTGGTGACGGCGCGGGGCAGGCCGGCGGTGTGGGCCCGGGTGAGGAGGCCGCCGGTGGTCGTGGCGGCGGTGCCCGTGGCGTCGACGGCGCCGTCGACGGCGGACTCGTCGGTGCGGCGGGCGAGGCGGGCCAGGGCGGTGACCGGGCGGGTGACCAGGGCGTCCTGGACGGCGTCGAGGTAGAAGGCGTTGGCCAGGAGGCGGGTGACGGCGGTGTCGGGCAGGGCTGCGGCCGGGTCGCGCCGCCAGGCGAGGGCGGCCCCCGCGACCAGCAGGGCGAGCGGGATCAGCGCGAAGGCGCCCACCTCGGCGATGGGCCCGGCGCCGCCGAGGCGGGTGGCGAAGGCGGCCGACAGGCCGGCGAAGCCGAGCAGGACCGTCGGCACCGCCAGGACGAGGAGCGGGCCGCGCATCGCCCACGGGGGCTCGTGCGCGGTGCGGGCGGTGGCGGTGCGGGCGTCGCCGAAGAACGTGCGGCGCCAGAGGCGGACCACGTAGGCCGCGGTGAGCAGGACGGTGAGCGCGGCGGCGGCCAGCACGAGCCAGGCCGCCCATCGGGGCAGCGGAGATGAGGCGGTCTCGTCGTGGGCGGCGTGCCAGGCGGCCTCGATGATCGAGTCCTTGCTCCAGAAGCCGGCGAGGGGCGGGACGCCGGCGAGGGCGGCGAGGCCGGCGGTCATGGTCCAGAAGGTCACCGGCATACGGGGCCGCAGCCCGCCCATGGCGGCCATGAGGTTGGTGCCGACGGCGTGGATGACGGCGCCGGCCGCGAGGAAGAGCAGCGCCTTGAAGGCGGCGTGCGTGAGCAGGTGGAACAGGGCCGCGGCCGGGGCGCCGACGGCGAGGGCGCCGGTCATGTACCCCAGCTGGCTGACCGTCGACCAGGCCAGGACCCGCTTGATGTCGTCCTGCCCGAGGGCGGCGAGGGCGCCGAGCAGCATCGTGATCGACGCCATGACCGCGAGGACGGTGACGGCCGCGGCCGAGCGCTCGAACAGCGGATGGAGCCGGGCGACGACATAGACGCCGGCGGCGACCATCGTCGCGGCGTGGATCAGGGCGGAGATCGGGGTCGGGCCGGCCATGGCGTCGGGCAGCCAGGTGTGCAGCGGGAACTGGGCGCTCTTGCCGGCGACGCCCGCGAGGAGCAGGACGCACGCGGCGGTGAGGGTGCCCGCCGGCAGGTCCGCCGCGAAGATGTCGGCGATGCGGAAGCTGTGGGCCTGCAGCCCGAGCAGCACGATGCCGAGCAGGAAGCCGACGTCGCCGACGCGGGTGACGAGGAACGCCTTGACCGCGGCGCGGGGCGCCTCGGGGAGCCGGCGGTCGTGGCCGATCAGCAGGTAGGAGCAGATGCCCATGATCTCCCAGCCGACCAGCAGGGCGATCAGGTCGCCGGAGACGACGACGAGCAGCATCGCGCCGGTGAACAGGCTGACCTGTGCGGCATAGGGCGCATAGCGCTCGTCGTCGTGCAGGTAGGCCACCGAGTAGAGCTGGACGCAGAGCGCGACGACGCCGACGGCGACCGCGACCAGGCCGGCCGGGCCGTCGAGCCAGGTGCCGAGCCGCACGGAGAACCGCCCGAACTCCGCGACGGTGAGCCCGGCATCGGCCGGCCGCGGGCCCCGCACGGCGACGGCGACAGCGCAGGCCAGGGCGGCCGCGGCGGCGCCGGTGCCGAGCGCGGCCGCGACGCCGCGGCGCTGATACCGCAGGAGCAGCCCGAGCAGGCCGGCGGCGAGCGGGACGGCGGGCAGCGCGAGCCCGAGCAGGTCCGCCTTCACCGCGCCACCTCCGAGTCGGGTGCGGGGGCCTCGGTGAGCGGCAGGTCCTCGACGTCGACGGACCGGCGCAGCCGGTACAGCTGGAGAATCAGCGCGAGCCCCACGCCGATCTCGGCGGCGGCGAGCACGATGACGAACAGGGTGAAGGACTGGCCGCTGTGCGGCACGACCGACCGGATCGTCGCGTCGGCGGTGACGAACACCAGGTTGACGGCATTGAGCAGCAGCTCGACCGCCATCAGCAGCAGGACGGCATTGCGCCGGACGATCACGCCATAGACGCCGATGGCGAAGAGCAGCGCCGCGATCGTGAACGGCAGGACCGGGTGCATCAGCGCCCCCGCGAGTCGGAGCGGGAGCGGGTGCTGACGTCGGGCCGGGACACCACGATCGCGCCGACCAGCGCCGCCAGCAGCAGCACCGACACCAGCTCGAAGGGCAGGACCCAGGTGCGGAACACCGCGCCGCCGATCGCCTCGGCGGTGCCGGGCGCGGGCAGCCCGACCCGGCTCCAGTGGAACGCGTCGGCGAACAGGACCACGAGCCCGGCGCCGGCGCCGGTGCCGGGCGTACTCGGCCTGGTTGCGCTTGCTCTCCTGCTGCGCCATCGCGCTGGCCTGGTCGGCGACGGCCTGGGCGACGTTGGCCTCCTG
>NZ_JBFAJA010000169.1:0-13679 GCF_040654975.1 Dactylosporangium sp. NPDC050588
GTGCCGGCGGATCCGGCGGCTTCCGGGACCGTGACGGCGGGCCGCGCGGCGACCGGCCGGGCGGGTTCCGCGACCGCGACGGCGGACCGCGCGGTGACCGTGGGGACCGGCCGGGGTTCCGCGACGGTGCGTCGCGTGGGGACAGGCCCGGTGGGTTCCGTGACCGTGACGGCGGACCGCGGGGCGACCGCGGTGACCGGCCGGGCGGCTTCCGCGACCGTGACGGTGGTCCTCGTGGCGACCGCGCCGGCGGGTCCGGCGGCTTCCGGGACCGTGACGGCGGGCCGCGCGGCGACCGGCCGGGCGGGTTCCGCGACCGCGACGGCGGGCCGCGTGGCGACCGTCCCGGCGGCTTCCGCGACCGTGACGGACAGTCGGGTGGGTTCCGTGACCGTGACGGTGGTCCTCGTGGCGATCGCGCCGGTGGCTTCCGGGACCGTGATGGTGGTCCTCGTGGCGACCGTCCCGGGTTCCGTGACGGCGACCGGCAGGGTGGCTTCCGCGACCGGGACGGTTCGCGTGACGGCGGGCCGCGTGGCGGTGGGTTCCGCGACCGCGACGGCGGGCCGCGCGGCGACCGTGGCGACCGGCCGGGCGGGTTCCGTGACCGCGAGGGTGGACCCCGCGGCGACCGGCCGCCGTTCCGGGACAACGCCGCGCGAGGGGACCGGCCGTCGTTCCGCGACGGTGGACCGCGTGACGGTGGTCCTCGTGGTGGGTTCAGGGATCGTGACGGCGACCGGCCGGCGTACCGCGACCGCGGTGACCGCCCCGGTGGGTTCCGCGACCGTGACGACCGCGGTGAGCGGCCCGGTGGCTTCCGTGACCGTGATGGTGCCCCTCGCGGTGACCGGCCGGGCGGCTTCCGGGACCGTGACGGTGCTCCCCGCGGTGACCGGCCGAGTGGGTTCCGCGACCGGGACGGTGGGCCGCGTGGCGACCGTGCCGGCGGGTTCCGGGACCGCGACGGTGGGCCGCGTGGCGGTGGGTTCCGGGACCGGGACGACCGTGGCACCGGTGGTGGCTTCCGCGACCGGGGTGACCGCCCTGCGGGTTCCGGTGGGTTCCGGGACCGTGACGGGCAGCGCCCCGGTGACTACGGCGACCGGCCCGGAAACTTCCGGGACGACCGGGGCGGCCCGCGGCGCGACCGCGGCGACCGGCCCGGGCAGCGCGACGGTGGTCCGCGTGGCGGTGGGTTCCGCGACCGGGACTCCGGCGGGCGTGGTGCCGGCTTCCAGCGGCCCGAGGGGCTGCGGCGCGACGACGCAGGCGGCTACCGGCCGCGGCAGAGCGACCCGGGTTTCGTCGCCGAGGAGGTCGAGGGCGAGGAGACCGTCAGCCGCGTCGCGGACCCGGTGCTCGCCGACGACATCGACCCGGCGGAGCTGGACCGTGAGGTGCGCAGCGAGCTGAGCTCCCTCGCCCGGCCCGTCGCGGAGGAGGTGGCCCGCCGGCTCATCGCGACGGGGCAGCTGCTCGACGACGACCCGGAGCTGGCGCTCGCCCACGCGCTCGTCGCACGGCGGAAGGCGTCGCGCATCGCCGTGGTACGTGAGGCCGCCGGTCTCGCCGCGTACCACGCCGGGGAGTGGCAGACGGCGCTCGGTGAGCTGCGGACGTACCACCGGATGACCGGCCGGCAGACCCACATCGCGGTCATCGCCGACTGCGAGCGGGCGCTGGGGCGGCCGGAGAAGGCGATCGACCTGTTCCGGACCGCGGACCGGGAGAAGCTCACCGCCGAGGAGATCGTCGAGCTGCTGATCGTCGCCGCCGGTGCGCGCGGCGACATGGGGCAGCATGACGCCGCCGTGGCGATGCTGCAGGTGCGTGAACTGACGTCGGCACCCGAGGCGGTGTGGGCGGCCCGGCTGCGGTACGCGTACGCCGACGCCCTCCTGCGTGCCGGTCGCCGGGAAGAGGCCCGCGAGTGGTTCGCGCGCGCCGCCGACCTCGACGAGGACCTCGCCACCGACGCGGCCGAGCGGCTCCTGGAGCTCGACGGCATCGTCCTGGACGGCGACGAGGACGACGACGAGGACGACGAGCGCGCCCTCGCCGACGACAGCGACGAGGACGAGGACGACGCGGACGACCGCGACGAGGACGACGACCGCGACGACGAAGACGACCGCGACGAAGACGACTACGACGACGACGACTACGACGACGAGGACGACGAGGACGACGAAGACGCCGACCGCGACGACGAAGACGACTACGACGATGACGACGAAGTAGACGACGACGAGGACGACGACCGCGACGGCGACTACGAAGACGAGGATGACGTAGACGCCGAGGACCAGGACCCGGACGACATGGACGACGACGTCGACGGGGAGCCGGACGACGAGGACGACCGCGACACCGACGGACCCACGGTCGACGACCGCGGGACCGAGACGGGCGCCGGCCGTACCGACGCCGACAACGACGACAGCGGGACGACTCGTGGCTGAGCAGGCGAGCGAAGACCTCGTCAGCCACTACGACCTGGTCATCTTCGACCTCGACGGGGTCCTGTACCTCGTCGACCAGGTCATCCCGGGCGCCGTAGAGGCGTGTGCGAGGCTGCGCGAGCGGGGGATCCCCAGCGCGTACGCCACGAACAACGCCTCGCGGCTGCCCGGCGACGTCGCGGCGTTGCTGACGCGCATCGGCATCCCCGCCGACGTGCGGGAGGTCGTCACGTCCGCGCACGCGACGGCGCTGCTGCTCGCCGAGCGGTTCGCGGCCGGGACACCGGTGCTGATCCTCGGGGCGCCGGCGCTGCAGGAGGAGGTCAGGGCCGTCGGGCTCCGGCCGGTCACCGACCCTTACGAGGCCGAGGTGGTCGTGCAGGGGTACGGGCCGGACGTCGCCATGCGGGACCTCGCCGACGCGTCGGTCGCCATCCGGGCCGGCGCGACGTGGATCGCGACGAACGCCGACAAGACGCTGCCGTCGCCGCGCGGGCCGCTGCCCGGGAACGGCTCGCTGGTCGTGGCGCTCGCCACGGCCCTCGGGCGGCAGCCGGACACGATCGTCGGCAAGCCCGACCCGACGCTGTTCCTGGAGGCGGCGCGGGAGCGGGCGGCGGCACACCCGATCGTCGTCGGCGACCGGCTCGACACCGACATCGAGGGCGCGTACCGGGCGGGCATGGACAGCCTGCTCGTCCTCACCGGGGTCAGCGACGCCGCCGAGCTGCTCGCGGCGCCGGTCGAGCGGCGGCCCACGTTCGTCGCGGAGGACCTGGCGGGGCTGTTCGAGACGCCGCCGGATGCCGGGACGAACCAGTGGCGCGTCGACGACCTCGGCGACCGCTGGGTGCTGGCCGGCGACGGGCGGCGGGTGGACGCGCTGATGGCGCTGTGCGCGGTCGCGTGGGCGGCCGGTGAGGTCCGGCCCATCACGGCGAAGGGTGAGGCCGCCTCGGCGGCGCTGGAGTGGATGAGGCTCTGACCGCGAGCGGACGAGGCTCTGGCGGGTGGACGACGCTCCGGCCGCGCGCTAGAGCAGCTTGCGCAGCTTCAGCAGGTCGAACACGCCCGCGTCGATCTTGATGCGGCCGCTGGTCCAGGCCTGCATGACGTTGAGCTCACCGTTGACGAGGGCGACCAGGTCGTCGCTCGTCGCGGTGAGCTTGATCTTCGCTCGGGGGTCGTCGCCGTCGGTCAGGCCGGTGATCTGCCCGTCCTTCAGCTGTCCGTGAAACGCCACGTTCAGGTCCGTGACCCGGCAGGCGAGGGAGCGGTCGAAGTCCAGCTTCTCGCGGGCCTCGGCGGCGTTCTCGGCGAGCTTCGCCCCGAGCTTCTGCAACGCGGCGCGGCATTCCTCGACCGTGGCCATGTTTCCCCCCGTTTCCGTGCATCTAAATGTCCAATGCGGACACTTGGATTGTGACCGTACCGTACGGCGTCACGGACCGCCCGGTAGCGTGAACAGCGGTACACCACTTGGAGGAGAGGCGCAACCATGGCTCAGGAAGCCTGGCGGGCATATCTGGAACTGGCCTACGGCATGACCGAGGCGACGACCAAGAAGGCGACCAAGACGGTCCGCAGGCTGGTCGGCAGGAGCGGCGCGACCGCGGAGCAGCTGCAGGTGATGGCGGAGGACCTGCTGAAGGCCGGCACGGCCAACCGTGAGGCGATGACCAAGCTCGTCCGGTACGAGCTGGACCGCGCCCTGGGCGCCGTCGGCCTCGCCACCGCGGAGGAGGTCTCGGCGCTGACGAACCGCGTGCACGAGCTGGAGGCGAAGCTGAAGGCGGCCGCCGTGAAGCCGGCGCCCGCGGCGCCCGCCACGTCCGCCGCGCCGGCCACCACCTCGCCGATCGAGCTGTCGCCGGTCGAGCCGGAGCCGGCGCTGCCGGTGGGTGCCGAGGCCGTCGAGCCGGAGGCCGCCGCACCGGCGGCGAAGAAGACGGTCGCGAAGCGGGTCGTCGCCAAGAAGACGGCCGCCGCCCCGGCGAAGACCGCACCGGCGAAGACCGCCCCGGCGCGCAGGACGGCGGCCACGAAGGCCGCTCCCGCGCAGGCTGAGGCGCCGGCGGCGCCCGTCAAGAAGTCGGCCCCGGCGAAGAAGGCGGCGGCGAAGGCCGCGGTCGAGAAGATCGCCGAGGCGTCGGATGTGGCGCCTGTGAAGAAGACCTCTCCCCGGAAGCGGGCGTCGTCCTCGTGAGCATCACTCCTGGTCCAGCCCCCGTTCCCGGTCCGGGCCCGATGCCGGGTCCGCCCGGTGCCGCGGCGCTCGGGCGGGTCGAGGCGGCGGTCGAGGCACTCAACGGGGTAGCGTCGCTGCCGTTGCAGCGTCAGGTCGCGGTGTACGCCGACGCCCACCGCACGCTGCAGGAGACGTTGGGCACGATCGAGGAACGGTGATGGCGCGGCGGACACGACTCGATGCCGAGCTGGTGCGCCGCGGCCTGGCCCGGTCGAGGGAGCAGGCGGCCGCGTTGATCGCCGAGGGGCGCGTCGAGGTGCGCGGCGTCGTGGCCGGCAAGGCGGCCGCCCAGGTCGACCCGGCCGACCCCGTCAACGTCCTCGCCTCGCCCGTCGGCGACGAGTACGTGTCGCGGGGCGGCCACAAGCTGGCCGGGGCGCTCACGGCGTTCGAGGCACTCCCGGTACAAGGGCGGCGGTGTCTTGACGCCGGAGCGTCCACCGGTGGCTTCACCGACGTGCTGCTGCGCCGGGGCGCGGCCTCCGTCGCGGCCGTGGACGTCGGATACGGCCAGATCGCCTGGTCCCTGCGCACCGACGAGCGGGTGACGGTGATCGAACGCACGAACGTGCGCACCCTCACACCGGACGTCATCGGCGGGCCCGTCGACCTGACCGTGGCGGACCTTTCGTTCATCTCGCTACGGCTCGTCCTCGCCGCCCTCGCCGCCTGCACGTCGGCCGACGGGGATCTGGTACCGATGGTGAAACCGCAGTTCGAGGTCGGTAAGGAACGGGTCGGGGAGGGCGGCGTCGTGCGGGACCCGGCGCTGCGCGCGGAGGCGGTGCTGGACGTGGCCGCCGTCGCCGCGGAGCTCGGCCTCGGCGTCGCGGGGGTGACGGTCAGCCCGCTGCCCGGGCCGTCCGGCAACGTCGAGTTCTTCCTCTGGCTGCGCCGCGACGCTCCCGCTGTGTCCCGTGCCGCGGTGTACGAGGCGGCCTCCGCCTCCCTGGAAGGGTTGGTTCCGTGAGCGGTCCGGAGCGCGGCGGAGGGCGGGCATGAGCGCCAGGGAGGCGCTGCTCGTCACCCACACGGGGAAGCGCAGCAACAACGAGCACGCCCGGACGGTGGCCGCGGACCTGCTCGACAACGGGTTCACGGTCCGCGTCCTCGCCGAGGAGGCCGGCGAGCTCGACATCCCGCGCGCCGTCCCGGTCAGCGGCGAGGCGGCCGCGCAGGGCGTGGAGATCGTGTTCGCGCTCGGCGGCGACGGCACCCTGCTCCGCGCCGCCGAGCTGGCCCGGCCGGCGAAGGCGCCCCTGCTCGGCATCAACCTGGGCAAGGTCGGGTTCCTCGCCGAGGCCGAGATCGGTGACGTCGACAAGGCCGTCCGGGAGGTCGTCGAGCGGACGTACACCGTCGACGAACGCCTCACGATCGACGTCTTCGCCGAGCACGACGGGCGGCCGGTCGGCTCCTCGTGGGCGCTCAACGAGGTGACGGTGGAGAAGGGCGCCCGCGAGAAGATGCTGGAGCTGCTCGTCGAGGTCGACGGCCGGCCCCTGTCCCGCTACGGCTGCGACGGCGTGGTGTGCGCCACGCCGACGGGCTCGACGGCGTACGCGTTCTCCGCCGGCGGCCCGGTCGTGTGGCCGGAGCTGGAGGCGCTGCTGCTGGTGCCGATCAGCGCGCACGCCCTCTTCAGCCGGCCGCTCGTCATCGCGCCGACCTCGACGATCACGGTGAACGTCGAACCGTTCACCAGCTTCGCGCTGCTGTCCTGCGACGGCCGGCGGGTCATGGACCTCGCGCCGGGATCGACGGTCACCGTGCGGCGCGGCGCGCTCCCCGTCCGGGTGGTCCGGCTGCGTGAGCGACCGTTCACCGACCGCCTCGTGGCGAAGTTCGCCCTGCCGGTCGACGGTTGGAGACACAACAAACGGCACGGCTGAGTGGAGAAGTGTCGTACCCCGCGGCTAGTGTCTCTGCTTGTGCTGGAGGAACTCCGCATTACCGGACTCGGCGTTATCGAAGACGCCACACTGCCCCTTGGCCCGGGCCTGACCGTCATCACCGGCGAGACAGGCGCGGGAAAGACCATGGTCGTGACCAGCCTCGGCCTGCTGTTCGGCGGACGCGCCGACGCGGGCCGGGTCCGCGCCGACCCTGGCCGTGCCACGGTCGACGGCCGGCTCACGCTGCCCGCGCACCTGCGCGCGGCGGTCGAGAGCCGCATCGTCGACGCCGGCGCCGAGGTCGACGACGACGGCACCCTGCTGATGAGCCGCACCCTGACGGCCGAGGGCCGCTCCCGTGCGCACGTCGGCGGGCGCACCGTGCCCGTCGCGGTCCTCGGCGAGGTCGGCGAGCGTGTGTTCGCCCTGCACGGCCAGTCCGACCAGCTGCGCCTGCTGCGACCGTCCGAGCAGCGCGCCGCCCTGGACCGCTACGCGGGGCCCGAGCACGAGAAGCTGCTGGGGCGCTTCGCAGAGCTGTACACGCGCTGGCGCGCGGTCGAGGACGACCTCGCCGACCGCCGGGCCAACGCCAGGCAGCGCAGCCAGGAAGCGGACCTGCTCCGGCTCGGCCTCGACGAGATCAGCCGCGTCGACCCGCAGCCCGGCGAGGACGAGCTGCTGCGCGAAGAGGCCCAGCGGCTCGAGCACGTCGAGGGCCTGCGCAGCGCCGCCCAGCTCGCCCACGTCTCCCTGACCGGCACCGGCGACGGTGACGACGTCGTCGACGTGCTGAGCCTGCTGTCCACGGCCCGGCGCACCCTCGAGGCGCAGACCGGCGTCGACCGGGTCCTCGGCGAGCTCGCCGCCCGCCTCGACGAGGTCGCCACCCTCGCGGGTGACGTGACGACGGAGCTCGGCAGCTATCTCGCCTCCCTGGACGCCGACCCCGGACGCCTCCAGGAGGTCTATGAGCGCCGCGCCGCGCTGCGCGCCCTCACCCGCAAATACGCGGAGGACGTCGACGGCGTCGTCGCCTGGGCCGACCGCGCCCGCGCCAAGCTCGGCGAGCTCGACACGTCCGACGAGCTGCTCGAGGAGCTCGACCGGGAGCGCCGCCGGCTGCACGGTGAGGTCGCCGACCTCGCCGCGACCCTGTCCGCGGCCCGCCAGGAGGCGGCCGGCAGGTTCGCCGCCGACGTCACCGTCGAGCTGGCCGGCCTCGCCATGCCGCACGCCCGCATCCACGTCGTCGTGGCCCCCAAGCCCGCCGGCGGCGGGGCGACCGTCCCCACCGCCGACGGCACCGAGGCCGGCGTCGGCCCCGACGGCGCCGACGACATCGAGCTGCGTCTCCTGCCGCACCCCGGCGCCCCCGCCCAGCCGCTGCAGAAGGGCGCCTCCGGCGGCGAGCTCTCCCGCGTCATGCTGGCCATCGAGGTCGTCTTCGCCGGCGTCGGCGGCCCGCCCACCCTGGTCTTCGACGAGGTCGACGCGGGCGTCGGCGGCACCGCGGCGGTCGAGATCGGCAAGCGCCTCGCCCGCCTCGCCCGCGACCACCAGGTCCTCGTCGTGACCCACCTGCCGCAGGTGGCCGCGTTCGCCGACCGGCACCTCGTCGTCGCAAAGGACACCGGCGGCGCCGTCACCACCAGCGGCGTCCGCGTCGTCGAGCACACCGACCGGGCTCGGGAGCTCGCCCGCATGCTGGCCGGCCTGCCCGACTCCGACCTGGGCATCGCGCACGCGGAGGAGCTCCTGTCGGTCGCCGACCGCGAGAAGTCCAACCCCTGACCGCACCTCGACCCTGCCGTCACCGCCCGCCGGCCACCCCCGCCCCCGGGCGGTGACGCTGCTCCACCGCTCGACCTCCGGCCCCGCCTCCGATCCGGAGGCCCGGTCGCGGCTCAGCGCCCGGCCGCCTCCCGTGATCCGCCTCCCGTGATCCGGAAGAGTTGTGGTTGCTCTGGCGACGTTTTCTTTACCGGATCATGTGGCTGGTTCGGGGTGCTGGCCGGTCTGGGGCTGCGGTCGTTGGGGTGCGTGTGCTGCGGCGTGTTGCTCGCTGTCCGGCCGGTCGCGGTTTGGTGGTCGGGTTGGTTTCCGTGATCCGGAAGAGTTGTGGTTGCTCTGGCGACAATTTCTCTTCCGGATCATGTGGTTCGTGTCGGTGTCTGCCGGGCTGGGGAGTGCCTCTGACGTCGTTGTCTGTGGGTGGTGAGGCTGTCCCTGGCTGTGGTTCAGAGGTCGGGCTGGTTTCCGTGATCCGGAAGACTTGTGGTTGCTCTGGCGACGTTTTCTTTACCGGATCATGTGGTTGGTTTGGGTGCTGGCCGGTCCGGGGCTGCGGTCGTTGGGGTGTGTGTGCTGCGGCGTGTTGCTCGCTGTCCGGCCGGTCGCGGTTGGTGGTCGGGCCGGTTTCTGTGATCCGGAAGAGTTGTGGTTGCTCTGGCGACAAATTCTTTACCGGATCATGAGGGTTGGCCTGGCGATCGTTGGTTTGGTGGCGGGGTGGCTCGTGATCCTGTGTGGTTCGGTGGTCAGGGGAGCCTGTTGTGGGCGGGCGGCTGCGGATAGGCATTGCGCGATGCACCTGCAAAACAGAGATCATTTTGGGGTGGATCGCGCAAGGTCGATGGCGCGAAAGGTGCATAGTGGGGCATTGATCAATGTCTGTGCTTGGCGGGCCGGGAGTCGTCTGGGCTGGCGGGGAGGGTGGGGTCGGATGGGTGGGGTTCGGGTGGTGGAGGTTTGGCGGTACGCGATGAAGTCGGCGGGAGGGGAGCGGGTCGGCGCGGTTGAGGTCGGGGCTCACGGGGTGGACGGGGATCGGCGGTGGGCTTGCGTTGACCAGGACGGGGTGGTGGTCAGTGCGAAGCAGCCCCGGCTCTGGGGGCGGCTGCTGCAGGTCCGGGCCGCGGGGGGCCGGGTGTATCTGCCCGGCGGGGAGTCGGTGGTGCTGAACGAGACGGCCGGTGGGCTGCTGTCGGCGTGGCTGGGGCGGGCGGTGACGGTGACCGATGTGGTGCCCGAGGGGGCGGTGCTTCGGCGGTACTGGCCGCAGGAGCGGGACATGATCCCGTCCTGGGCGGCGGCCGGCGGGGCTACGGGCGGCACCGAGGTGCTCAGCGGGATCGGCAGCGGGAGGTTTCACGACTTCGGGGCGGTGCACGCCGTGACGACGGGGGCGCTGCGCCGGCTCGCGGAGGTGCACGGTTCGGTGGTCGACCACCGGCGGTTCCGGCCGAACCTGGTGCTGGACCTGCCGGAGGACCCCGCGCCAGGAGAAGCGGTGACGATCGGGGGTGTGCGGCTGCGGGTACAGCTGCCGACGCCGCGATGCGTGGTGCCCGCGATCGATCCGGAGGCGCCGGGGAGCCTGGACCGCGGGGTGTTGCGGACCCTGGCGGGGCACTACCGGACGGCGGTCGGGCAGCTCGGCACGGCGGCGTGTTTCGGCTGGTACGCGACGGTGGAGCAGACGGGACGTATCGAAACCGACGGGTGATGGTCGTCCGCACGACGGTCGATGTTCGGCGGGTCAGGGGACAGTCGGGCGATGCGGGACCTCGTTGAGTCGTTCGCGGCGACGCCGTGGGTGGTGCTGGTCGTGTTCGTGGTGGCCGCGCTGGACGCCGTGGTGCCGTTGTCGCCGAGCGAGTCGACGCTGATCGCGGTCGCGGTGCTGTCCGCGCAGACGGGGCGGCCGGCGATCTGGCTGGTCGTCGTCGCGGCGGCGGCCGGCGCGTTCGCGGGGGACGTGGTGTCGTTCCGGATCGGGGTCAGGGCGGGGGCGGGGGTGCTGCGGCGGCTGCGGACGAAGCGCCGTGGGCTGCAGGTGTACGGATGGGCGCACCGCACCCTGACCGAGCGGGGCGGCCAGGTGCTCGTGTTCGCCAGATATCTGCCGGGTGGCCGGTCCGCGTCGGCCCTCGCCGCCGGGGTGGTCGGCTACCCGGCGGGGCGGTTCCAGGCGTGGACGGCCGTCGGGGTGAGCGTGTGGGCCGCGATGGCCGGCTCCATCGGGTACCTGTCCGGGCGGTTCCTCGACGGGCGGCCCTGGCAGGCGCTGCTGCTCGCCTACGCCGGTGCCGCCGCGCTCCTGCTGGTCGCCGAGGCGCTCCGGCGGGCCACCCCACCGGCCGCGACCGGCCGGGGCGCCGATGAGCGGGACGCCGGGCAGCGACACGGGGACGCGGGCGACGAGGGCCTAGGGGAGGCCGACGAGCAGGTTGACCCGGGTGCCGCGCGGGGCGACGGTGAGCGGCAGGGTCGACTGCTCCAGGACGATCATGGTGCCGCTGGGGCCGACCTCGCGGATCACACCCAGCTCGAGGCCGGCGGCCCGCAGCTCGGTGGCGGCCTCGGTGGGTGACTTTCCGGTGAGGTTGGGGACCAGGGTGAGGCTGATCGACGAGAGGTTCACTGCGGCTCCTTCCGATGCTTCACGGACTAGAGGAGCCCAGAGGGGTCGTGAATACGCGGAAAATGTGTCGCCTGGCTGACAGTCGGGAAGAGTGATGGGCATCACCCCGCGCGCGAAAGGCCTCCTTCCACCTGGTAGTGGACATGTCGCGCGCGGCTTTTGTCAGAGGTCCATGCCAGGATGGTTGAGATGCGACTTCCAACCTTGCGCCGCACCCGGCCCGCCGAGCCGGGTGTCATCGGTGGCGTCGTGCGGCTGGATCGGCGGACCAAACGCTTGGTGGGCCGGCTGCGCCCCGGTGAGATCGCGGTCATCGACCACGTCGACCTCGACCGTGTCGCCGCCGACTCGCTCGTCGCGGCAGGGGTCGCGGCGGTGCTCAACGCGAAGCCGTCGGTGTCGGGCCGCTATCCCAACCTGGGCCCGGAGGGGCTGATCAAGGCCGGGATCCCGCTCGTCGACGACCTCGGCGAGGAGCTGTTCGAGCGGCTGCGGGAGGGCGAGACCGTCCGCATCGACGGCGACACCGTGTATGTCGGTGAGGACGCGGTCGCGAAGGGGCAGCGGCAGGACGCGGAGACGGTCGCGCTGTCGATGGCCGACGCCCGCGAGGGCCTGTCGGTGCAGCTGGAGGCGTTCGCCGCCAACACGATGGAGTATCTGAAGCAGGAGCGCGCGCTGCTGCTCGACGGCGTCGGCGTGCCCGAGATCCAGACGGAGATCGCCGGGCGGCACTGCCTGATCGTGGTCCGCGGCTATGACTACAAGGCCGACATCGACGTGCTGCGGCCGTACATCCGCGAATACAAGCCCGTGCTGATCGGGGTCGACGGCGGCGCCGACGCGCTCGTCGAGGCCGGCTACACGCCGGACATGATCATCGGGGACATGGACTCGGTCTCCGACGACGTGCTGCGCTGCGGCGCCGAGGTGGTCGTGCACGCCTACCCCGACGGGCGGGCGCCCGGGCTGGCGCGCGTGCAGCGGCTGGGTGTGGAGGCGATCACGTTCCCGGCGGCGGCGACGAGCGAGGACATCGCCATGCTGCTCGCCGACGAGAAGGGCGCCTCGCTGCTCGTGGCGGTCGGCACCCACAACACCCTGATCGAGTTCCTCGACAAGGGTCGCGGCGGCATGGCCTCCACCTTCCTCACCCGGCTGAAGCTCGGTGGCAAACTGGTCGACGCCAAGGGCGTCAGCAGGCTCTACCGGCAGAGCCTGTCGGGCTCGTCGCTGGTCCTGCTGCTGGCCTCGGCGATCGCCGCGATGGCGGCGGCGCTCGCGGTCACCACGATCGGCCGGGCGTATCTGAGCGTCATCGCCGAGTGGTGGGACAACCTGATCTTCACGCTGTTCTCCTAGCGCCGCTCGACCGGGCGCTGCTTCTTTCTGGACGGGACCGTTTCCTGTGATCAACTTCCGGTACCACGTGGTGTCGCTGGCCGCCGTGTTCCTGGCGCTCGCCATCGGCCTCGTCGTCGGGACCGCGGCGGCGAACGGGCCGCTCGCCGACCAGCTCAACGATCAGGTGAACAAGATCACCGACGAGAAGCAGCAGCTGCGCGACGACCTGGACCAGTCTCGGGCTGAGCTGAAGAAGAACGCGGACTTCGCGACCGAGGTCGCCCCGATGCTGCTCAACGGCAAGCTGGCCGGGCGCAACGTGCTGCTGGTCAAGATCGAGGGCAGCGACAAGGACGTCGACACCGCCGCCGACGGGATCGGCAACATGCTGCACACCGCCGGCGCCAAGGTCACCGGCACCGTCACGATCAAGGAGAAGTTCACCGCCGCGTCCAGCGACTACAACCTGCTCGACCTCGCCGAGACCTCGGCGCCGCCGGCGATCAGCGGTGCGCTGCCCAACAACGGCAAGGGTCAGGAGACGTCGGCCGCGCTGCTCGCCGCGGTCCTCGTCGCCGACAAGCCCGGCGCGCCGCAGATCGACGGCACCCGGAGGGTCCTGTCGGCGTACGAGGCGGGCGGCTGGATCAGTCTCGACGGCGACCTGAAGACCTCGGCGGACGCGGTCATCGTCATCTCCGGCGCGCCCGCCAGCGGCAAGGACGCGAAGGAGCGCAACGCGGTCGCGCTCACCGTCGTGAGCCGCTTCGCCCTCGCGCTGTCCAACGACATGGTGGTCGCCGGCCTGTCCGCCAACGGCCTGGTGTCCGCGGTCCGCGACGACGCGTCGATCGCCAAGAGCGTGTCGACGGTCGACAACGCCGTCACCGCCTACGGCCAGGTCGCCGCGGTGCTCGCCCTCGTCGAGCGGATCGGCGGCAAGACCGGCCACTACGGCATCGGCAGCGGCGCCAACAGCCTGCTGCCCAAGACCGCGGGTGTGGTCAGTGGTTCGTAAGCTGCTCGCCGCCGCCGCGGGGGCGGCCGCCGCCAGGGCTGCGCTCCGTGAGCTGCGCGGCCTTCCGGCCCTCGACCGCACCAACTTCCGCGGCCGCACCGTCTCCCTCGCCGGTGGCCCGGCCCTCGCCCTCGGCGCCGCCGCGGGCGCGGTCCTCGGCGCCGCCGGCCGCAGCACCCCCGGACGCGGCGCCGGAGACGGCACCAGACGCGCGACCGGCCGCGGCGCCACCGGAAGCGCCGCTGGGCGCGGCGCCGGTGGGCACGTGACCGGCCGCGGTGCC
>NZ_JBFAJA010000170.1:0-13164 GCF_040654975.1 Dactylosporangium sp. NPDC050588
CGTTCGTGGAGTTGTTGGGTCGGGTGCGGGAGGGTGGTCTGGCGGCGTTCGAGCATGCGGATGTGCCGTTCGAGCGTCTGGTGGAGGAGTTGTCGTCGGCGCGGTCGTTGTCGCGGCATCCGCTGTTCCAGGTGATGCTGACCGTGCAGAACACCGCCGACCCCGTCCTCGAACTGCCCGGCGTCACCGCCGCGGCCGCGGCCGCCGGGCCGGTCGCGGCGAAGTTCGACCTCGACGTCGCCGTCACCGAGGGCCCGGCCGGCCTCGCCGGCACGGTCACCGGATCCGCGGACCTGTTCGACGCCGGCACCGTCGACCGGCTCGCGGACCGCCTCGCCCGCGTGCTGACCACGGTCGTCACCGCACCCGCCACCCGGCTGTCCGAAGTGGACATCCTCGGACCGGCCGAACGGCACCGCGTCCTCGTCGACTGGAACGCGACCGGGTTCACCGCGCCGCAGACCACCCTGGCCGCGCTGTTCGCCGCGCAGGCCGCCCGCACCCCGGACGCGACCGCCGTCGTCTGCGGCGCCGAGTCCGTCACGTACGCGTGGCTGCACGCCCGATCCAACGGGTTCGCCCGGCACCTGCGCGGACTCGGCGTCGGACCGGAGACGGTCGTCGGTGTCCGGATGCACCGCGGGATCGACCTGCTCGTCGCCGTGCTCGGCATCCTCAAGGCCGGCGGCGCCTACCTGCCCCTCGACCCGGACCTGCCCGACGAGCGGGTCACATTCATGGTTGCCGACGCCGGCGCCGTCCTCGTCGTGACCGAGGTGACCGGCGGCGACGCCACCGACCTCGACACCGCGCTGCTGCCGTCGCACCCGGCCTATGTCATCTACACGTCGGGCTCGACCGGCACGCCGAAGGGTGTCGTCGTGGAGCATCGTTCGGCGGCGGTGTTGGTGCGGTGGGCGGGGGAGCGGTTCGGTGGTGCACTGTTCGGGCGGGTGCTGGGTGCGACGTCGCTGAGCTTCGACGTGTCGGTGTTCGAGCTGTTCGGCCCGTTGTGCAGCGGCGGATCCGTCCGCCTCGTCGACGACCTCCTCGCCCTCGCCGACGCGCCGGTGGACGACGCGTCACTGATCTGCGCGGTGCCGTCGGCGCTCGTGCCGGTGATCGGATCCGTGACCGCGGGCATGGCGGTCCTGGCCGGCGAAGGCCTCTCGGCGACCGTCCTGGACACGGTCCGGGCCGCGGTGCCGGCGGTCGCGAACATCTACGGCCCGACCGAGGCGACCGTCTACGCCACCGCCTGGTTCGACGACGGCGTGACCCGCCCGGTCCCGCCGATCGGCCGGCCCATCGGTGGCACCCGCGCGTACGTCCTCGACGACCGCCTGCAGCCGGTCGCGCCCGGCGTGGCGGGCGAGCTGTATCTGGCCGGCACCGGCATCGCGCGCGGCTACCTGAACCGGCCGGGTCTGACCGCCGACCGGTTCGTCGCGGACCCGTTCGGCGCCGGTGGACGCCTGTACCGGACGGGTGACGTCGTGCGGTGGGACGCCGACGGCAACCTGGTCTACCTGGGCCGCAGCGACCAGCAGGTGAAGGTCCGCGGGTTCCGCGTCGAACCCGGCGAGATCGAAGCCGTCCTCGCCGGGCACGCCGACGTGACCCAGGCCGTCGTCGTCGCCCGCGACGACCGGCTCGTCGCCTACGCGGCCGGCACCGCCGACAGCGTCGCCCTGCGCAAGCTCGCCGCGTCGCGGCTGCCGGACTACATGGTGCCCGCCGCGATCGTCGTGCTCGACGCGCTGCCGCTCAACGCCAACGGCAAGCTCGACCGCCGGGCACTGCCGGACCCGCAGTTCGCCTCCGGCGCCGGGCGGGGACCCGCCGGCGTGCGGGAAGAGCTCCTCTGCCAGGCGTTCGCCGACGTGCTCGGCCTCGACACCGTCGGCGTCGACGACGACTTCTTCGCCCTTGGCGGCCACTCCCTGCTCGCCGTCCGCCTCGCGGCACGGGTCCGCACCGTCCTCGGCGTCGAGGTGCCGCTGCGGACCCTGTTCGAGGCGCCGACCGTCGCCGGTCTCGCCGCCCGGCTCGCCGGCGCGGGCGACCCCAGGGCCGCCGTCGAACGCCGGACCCGACCGCAGCGGGTGCCGCTGTCCTACGCCCAGCAGCGCGTGTGGTTCATCGGACAGCTGGAAGGCCCCAGCGCCACGTACAACATCCCCGCCGTGCTCGACCTCACCGGCGACGTCGACGTCGAGGCGCTCGACGCCGCGCTACGGGACGTCATCGACCGGCACGAGGTGCTGCGCACCGTCTTCCCCGTCGCGGACGGCGCACCGTTCCAGCGCATCCTCGACGACAGCGGGCAGGCCGGCTGGCACCTGGAGACCGTCGAAGGCGGCCCGGACGCCGTCGACGCGGCGACCCGGCACACGTTCGACCTGGCGACCGAGATCCCGATCCGGGCGTGGCTGTTCAGCGGCCGCACGCTGGTCGTCGTCGTCCACCACATCGCCGGCGACGGCTGGTCGACCGGCATCCTCGCCCGCGACCTCGGCACCGCATACGCGGCCCGGCTGGAAGGCGCCGCGCCGCGGTGGACGCCGCTGCCGGCGCAGTACGCCGACTACGCCCTCTGGCAGCGGGACCTGCTCGGATCCGCCGACGACCCGGGCAGTCTCATCGCCCGGCAGGTCGGCTACTGGCGGCAGGCGCTCGCCGGTGCCCCCGAGGAGCTCGCGCTCCCGACCGACCGGCGCCGCCCCGCAGTGGCCGGGCACACCGGCCACAGCGTGACGGTGCACGTCCCGGCGGGCCTGCACGCCCGCGTGCGGGACCTGGCCCGCGAACGCGGGGTCACGGTGTTCATGGTGCTGCAGGCCGCGTTCGGGGTGCTGCTGTCGAGGCTCGGCGCCGGCACCGACGTGCCGATCGGCACTCCGGTCGCGGGCCGCACCGACGAGGCCCTCGAGGACCTGGTCGGCTTTTTCGTCAACACCCTCGTCCTGCGGACCGACCTCGGCGGCGACCCCAGCTTCACCGAGCTGCTCGACCGGGTGCGGGACACGGGGCTCGCCGCGTTCGAGCATGCCGACGTGCCGTTCGAACGCCTCGTCGAGGACCTCGCCCCGGCCCGGTCCCTCGCCCGGCACCCGCTGTTCCAGGTCCTGCTGACCCTGGAGAGCACCGCCGAGGTGACCGTCGACCTGCCGGGCACCGGCAGCCGGCCGGCGTCCGCCGGGTCCCGGGCCGCCAAGTTCGACCTCGACCTCGCCGTCGCCGAGACGTTCGGCGCCGAAGGGACCGCGGCCGGACTGCGCGGCGTCCTGACCGGCGCGGCGGACCTGTTCGAGCAGGAGACCGTCGCGTCGATCGCCGGACGCTGGACGCGGGTCCTCGACGCGGTCGTCGCCGACCCGGCCCGGCCGGTGTCCGACGTGGACGTCCTCGACGACACCGAACGGCGCCGGATCCTCGCGGACTGGAACGACACGGCCACCGCCGTGCCGGACGCGACGCTGCCCGCGCTGTTCGCGGCGCAGGCGGCCAGGACCCCGGACGCCGTCGCGGTGCTGTCCGGCGGCACCGCCGTCACCTACGCCGACCTGGAGGCCCGTGCGAACCAGGTCGCGCACCTGCTGCTCGCGCGCGGCGTCGGGCGGGAGTCCGTCGTCGGCGTCTGCCTGCGGCGCGGCCCCGACCTGGTCGCGGCGCTGCTCGGCGTGCTCAAGGCCGGCGGTGCCTACCTGCCCGTCGACCCCGAGTACCCCGCGGAGCGGGTCGCGTTCGTCCTCGCCGACGCGGGCGCCGTGTGCGTCCTCACCGACGCCGCCTCCGCCGGTGCCACGGCCGGCGCGGCGGCACCGGTCCTGACGCTCGACGACCCGGCGCCGCCCACCGGCCCGGCGGCCGTCGAGGTGACCCCGGCGCAGCTCGCGTACCTCATCTACACGTCCGGGTCGACGGGCACCCCGAAGGGCGTCGCCGTCGAGCACGGCGCGCTCGTCAACTTCCTCACCGCGATGCAGGACCGGTTCGGCCTCACCGCCGCCGACCGGCTCCTCGCCGTGACGACCGTCGGGTTCGACATCGCCGCGCTGGAGCTGTACCTGCCGCTGCTGCACGGCGCCACGGTCGTGCTCGCCGGGCGGGACGAGGTCCGCGACCCGCGGCTGCTGCGCGACCTGGTGCGCGGGCACGGCGTCACCGTCGTGCAGGGCACGCCGAGCCTGTGGCAGTCGCTGACCACCGACGCCGACACCGGCGACTGGGGCGGCGTGCGGGTCCTCGTCGGCGGCGAGGCGCTCCCGGCCGGCCTGGCGGGCACGCTCGCCGGTCGGGCCGCGTCGGTCACGAACCTCTACGGCCCGACCGAGACGACCGTCTGGTCCACGGCCGCCGGCGTCACCGGCACCGGCGGCGTCACGATCGGCCGGCCGATCGCCAACACCCGCGTCCTCGTCCTCGACGACCGCCTCCACCCGGTGCCCGCCGGGGTCGCCGGCGAGCTGTACATCGGCGGCGCCGGCGTGGCCCGCGGATACCGGGGACGCCCCGGCCTGACCGCCGAACGGTTCGTCGCCGACCCCACCGGCTCCGGCGAGCGCGTGTACCGCACCGGCGACGTCGTGCGCTGGACGGCCGGCGGAGACCTCGTCTACCTGTCCCGCGCCGACACGCAGGTGAAGCTGCGCGGCTTCCGGATCGAACCCGGCGAGGTCGAAGCGGTCCTGCTCGGCCACCCCGGCGTCAGCCGGGCGGCGGTCGTGCTGCGCGAGGACCGCCTCGTCGCCTACGTCGTCGGCACCACCGACGGGCTCCGGGAGCACGCGGCGGAGCGCCTGCCGGAGTACATGGTGCCGTCGGCGTTCGTCGCGCTCGACGCGCTGCCGCTGACCCCGAACGGCAAGCTCGACCGCAGGGCGCTTCCGGAGCCGCGGTTCGAGACCGGCGCCTCACGCGCTCCGGCGTCCGCGCACGAGGAGCTGCTGTGCCTCGCGTTCGCCGACGTCCTCGGCGTCGACGCCGTCGGGGTCGACGACGACTTCTTCGCCCTCGGCGGGCACTCGCTGCTCGCCGTCCGGCTCGTCAGCAGGGTCCGCGCCGTCCTCGGCGTCGAGCTGCCGCTGCGGGCGCTGTTCGAGGCGCCGACGGTCGCCGGGCTCGCCGCCCGCCTCCCGGGTGCGGGCACGGCCCGGGCCGGTCTGGCCGGGACGGTCCGGCCGGAGCGGCTGCCGGTGTCTTACGCGCAGCAGCGGCTGTGGTTCATCAGCCAGCTGGAAGGCCCCAGCGCCACCTACAACATCCCTCTCGCCGTGCGGCTGACCGGCGCCGTCGACGTGGCCGCGCTCGGCGCCGCGCTGCGTGACGTCATCGGGCGGCACGAGGTGCTGCGGACCGTCCTGCCGACCGAGGACGGCGACCCGTTCCAGCGGATCCTCGACCTCGCCGAGCTCGACTGGCACCTCGAGGTGACGGAGGGCGGCCCGGACGCGGTCGCCCAGGCCGCCGAGCATGCGTTCGACCTGGCGACCCAGATCCCGATCCGGGCCTGGCTGTTCACCCCCGACAACCTGCTCGTCGTCGTCATCCACCACATCGCTGCCGACGCGTGGTCGATGCGGCCCCTCGCCGCGGATCTGTCGGCCGCCTACACCGCCCGCCTCGCCGGGGACGCTCCACAGTGGACGTCGCTGCCGGTTCAGTACGCGGACTACGCCCTGTGGCAGCGGGACCTGCTCGGCTCCGAGGAGGACCCGGACAGCGTCATCGCCGGCCAGGTCGGCTACTGGAAGCGGGCCCTCGCCGGGGCGCCGGAGGAGCTGACGCTGCCCGCCGACCGGCCCCGACCGGCGGTCGGCAGCCACCGCGGGCACACCGTGCCGGTCGAGATCCCGGCGAGCCTGCACGAGCGGCTCCGCGCAGTCGCCCGGGCCGAAGGCGTCACCATGTTCATGCTCCTGCAGGCCGCGTACGCCATCCTCATGGCGAAACTGGGCGCAGGCACGGACATCCCGGTCGGCACGGCGGTCGACGCCCGCGGCGACGAGGCCCTCGACGGACTCGTCGGCTCGTTCGTCAACACGCTCGTCATCCGCAGCGACCTGTCCGGCGACCCGGCGTTCGCCGACGTGCTCGCCGCGATGCGCCGCACCGCCCTGGCCGCGCTCGAACACGCCGACGTGCCGTTCGAGCGGCTCGTGGAGGAGCTCGCCCCGGCCCGGTCCCTGGCCCGGCACCCGCTCTTCCAGGTGCTGCTGACCGTGCAGACCGGCGAGGAGCCGGTCCTGGACCTCCCCGGCATCCAGGCCGGCGGGTCCGCGGCGGCGCCGGCGCCGACCGCCGCGAAGTTCGACCTCGCCGCGGTCGTCGGCGAGACCTACGACGCCGCCGGGGCGCCGGCCGGGATCGCCGGCGGGCTGACGGGGTCGGCGGACCTGTTCGACGCCGGCACCGTGTCCGCGATCGGCCGGCGCTGGCTGCGGCTCCTCGAGGCCGTCGCGGCCGACCCGGGCCGGCGCCTGTCCACGGTCGACGTCCTGGAGCCGGCCGAACGGGACCTCGTGCTGCACGCCTGGAACGACACCGCCACAGCACTGCCGGCGCTGCTCGTCCCGGAGATGGTCGCGGCGCAGGACCCGGGCGCGGTCGCCCTGGTCGCGGACGGCGCCGAGCTGACCTACGGCGAGCTGGACGCCCGGGCCAACCGGCTCGCCCGGTACCTGACCGGCCAGGGCGTCGGCACGGAGTCCGTCGTCGCGCTCTGCCTGCCACGCGGCGCCGACATGATCGTCGCGGTCCTCGCCGTGTGGAAGGCAGGCGGCGCGTACCTGCCGCTCGACCCGGGCCACCCGGTGGACCGGATCGCGTTCATGCTCGCCGACGCGAAGGCGGCGCTGCTGCTCGGCGCCGAGGACGTGCTCGACGACCTGCCGGCCGGCCGGGTCCGGATGGTCGCCGTCGAGAACCCCCGGATCGCCGCGACGCCCGCCGACCCGGTCCAGGCCCGCACGCTGCCCGGCCACCTGGCCTACGTCATCTACACGTCGGGCTCGACCGGCACCCCGAAGGGGGTCGGGGTCACCCACGGCGGTCTCGCCAACTACGTCGCGTCGGTGCCGGCCCGCGTCGGGCTGTCCGGGCCCGGCCGCTACGCCGTCCTGCAAGGACAGGTGACCGACCTCGGCAACACCGTCGTGTTCGGCGCCCTCGCCTCCGGCGGCACGCTGCTCGTCGCCCCCGAAGGGGCGGTGACCGACCCGGCGGCGCTCGCCGCGTTCGTCGCCGCCGAACGGGTCGACGCGTTCAAGGTCGTCCCGTCGCACCTGGCGGCCCTCGGCACGATCGTGCCGGCCCGCGGGCTGGTCCTCGGCGGCGAGGCGGCGCCGGCCGCCTGGCTTCAGGACCTCGTCGCCACGGCCGGCGACCGGCCGGTGTACAACCACTACGGTCCGACCGAGACGACGATCGGCGTGCTGACCACCCGGTTGTCCGGCGACTCGCCGGTGCCGATCGGCCGGCCCGTCGCCAACACCCGCGTGTACGTCCTCGACGCCCGCCTCCGGCCGGTGCCACCGGGCGTCGCGGGGGAGCTGTACGTCGGCGGGGCGCAGCTCGCCCGCGGGTACGTGGACCGCTCCGGGCTCACCGCGTCCCGTTTCGTCGCCGACCCGTTCGACGTCGGCGGCCGCCTCTACCGCACCGGCGACGTCGTGCGCTGGACCCCTTCCGGCGACCTGGTCTACCTCGGCCGCGCCGACGAGCAGGTGAAGATCCGCGGCTTCCGGGTCGAGCCCGGCGAGGTCCAGGCCGTCCTCGCCGCGCACCGCCTGGTGTCGCAGGCCGCGGTCGTCGTCCGCGAGGACCGGCCCGGGGACCTGCGCCTCGTCGCCTACGTCGCCGGCGACGCCGAGCCGGCCGCGCTGCGCGAGCACGTCGCGGCCCGCCTGCCGGAGCACATGGTGCCGGCCGCCGTGGTCATCCTCGACACGCTGCCGCTCACCAGCAACGGCAAGCTCGACCGCAAGGCGCTGCCGGCGCCGGACTACGCGAGCACCGCGGGGACCGGGCGGCCCCCGGCCAACGAGCGGGAGGAGCTGCTCAGCCGCGCGTTCGCGGAGACCCTGGGCCTGGAGACGGTCGGCGTCGACGACGACTTCTTCGACCTCGGCGGCCACTCCCTCCTGGCGGTCCGGCTGATCAGCCGGATCCGGGCGTCGCTCGGCGTCGAGGTGGACATCCGCGTCCTCTTCGAGACCCCGACCCCGGCCGGCCTGGCCCTGCACGTCGGCGCCCGCCCGGCGATCCCGCGGCAGGCGCGCCCAGCCCTCCGCCCGATGCTCACCCCGGACGAGTACCGGTGACACCGGGGTGACGCATCCGCGGCGGCGGCCAATGGTGAGCTCGACACCGGGCAGGCCCGCCTGCCCGGGGCCGTCCTCGACCATGGTCTCGGCCGGCTGCGGGTCGGCGAGGAAGTACACGCTGAACGTGTCGTGAGTGTGCCGCACCCGCCGGCGGCGGTCCCGCCCGGCGCGGTGGAACATGCGCATGAAACTGTTACATCGACGGGGGCGGGGCGGTGGAGTCGCGGACGACGAGCTCCGTGGCCAGTTCGACGTGCAGGGCGTCGAGCTCGTGGCCGCCGATCATGCGCAGCAGCATCGTCACCGCCATCCGGCCGAGCTCGGCGAGCGGCTGGCGGACCGTGGTGAGCATCGGATGGGTGGCGCGGCTGACGTCGATGTCGTCGAAGCCCGCCACCGACAGGTCCGCGGGCACGCGCAGCCCCCGCTCGGCGGCCGCCCGCAGGATGCCGATGGCGATCTTGTCGTTGAACCCGACCAGCGCCGTCGGCGGGTCGGGCAGGTCGAGCAGGTCGCAGGCGGCGGCGTGGCCCTGCGCCTCGTTCGGCTCGGTGACGAAGCGCAGCAGCTCGGACGGCGGCAGGAGGCCGAGCTCGATGAGCGGCGTCACGTAGCCGGCGAGCCGCCCGTCGTTGACCGACCACTCGCGGGGACCGCCGATGATCCCGACCCGGCGGTGCCCGAGCCCGACCAGATGGGCCATGAGGCTGCGGGCGCCCGCGAAGTGGGCGGAGGAGATGGCGACGACGTCGCGCGGCGGCGCGGTGCGAGGGTCCACGACCACGAACGGGAACCGCCGGTCGCGGAGCATCACCAGATCCTCGGTGGGCTCGGGCGGCAGGATGAGCACCGCGCCGCGCACACCCGGCCGGTCCGGTAGCGCGGGAAGCGGGCTGCGGCCGGCGGCGCCCTTCCCGGCGTTCATCATGACGCTCATCCCGTGCAGCTCGGCGGTCTCCACGACCGAGGAGACGATCAGCCCGAAGTAGTCGCTGAGCACGTACGGGCAGCGGACGAACACCACGTCGCCGTCGGTGGCGCGGCCGCCGTGCCACCCCAGCTGCCCGGCGGCGTGCAGCACCCGGTCGCGGGTGCCCGCGGCGACGTTCGCGTGCCCGTTGAGCACGCGCGACACGGTCGCGATCGACACGCCGCTGTGGTGGGCGAGGTCGCGGATCGTCGCACGTCTCGGCACGTCGGCTCCTTCGGTCTGTCGCCGGCGGGGCGCCCGGGATGCGGCGAAGTATAGGCAGGCGCGGCAGCGATGTAACAAATTTACAGAAAATTTGTGCTTCGCTTTGATTGACTCGACACCGCATCGGGTGTGTTCTATGGAACACCCGTCACCCCCACCGACGACCTCGCGCCACGCCCGCCCGCGGTGGCGCCCCGTCGTGACCCGCCCTGAAAGGCGCGCTCATGTCGCATGCCCACGAAACGCCCACCGAAGACCCGCCCGCGGCCCGCCGGCACCCCCGGTCGCGGCGCCGGCCGGCGCGGCTCGCCACCGTCGCCGCGGCCGTCGGCGTCGTCGCCGCCGCCGTGATCGTGCTGCCCCAGCAGTTCGCCAACGCCGCCAACGAGAGCGTCAACGTCTGGCTCACCACCACCTCCGACAGCGGCGGCCGGACCGTGACCCGCGGCCTGCAGCAGCAGTCCCCGGTCGTGTTCACCGCCAGCACCGGCAGCGCCAACCAGACGGTCACCGTCAACGAGGGCAGCACCTACCAGCCGTTCGAGGGCGCCGGCGCGTCGTTCACCGACACCGCCGCGTTCAACATCCGCGGCAGCGGCGCGCTGAGCCAGGCGACCCAGAACGACGTCATGACCAAGCTGTTCAGCCCGACCGCCGGCATCGGCGTCAGCGCCACCCGCAACGTCATCGGCTCCTCGGACCTGGCGCAGAACAGCTACTCGTACGACACCACCTGCTGCGACCTGAACGACTTCTCGCTCGCCCGGGACGCCGACGTGATGGCACTGACCAAGCAGGCCAAGGCCCTCAACCCGGGCATGATCGTCATCGGCTCGCCGTGGTCGGCGCCGCCGTGGATGAAGGACAACAACGCCTACAGCCAGGGCTACCTGCAGGCCCAGTGGTACAAGACGTACGCGCAGTACATCACCAAGTACGTCCAGGGCTACGAGGCGCAGGGCGTGCACGTCAACTACGTGACGCAGCAGAACGAGCCCGGCTGCTGCCCCGGCTACCCGTCGATGCAGTGGCCCGTCTCCGGCCTGCAGTCCTTCGCCAAGAACGACCTGATGCCGGCCCTGCAGAGCGCGGGCCTGAGCACGAAGCTGCTCATCGGTGACTGGAACTTCGACACGTACGACACGTGGGTGGCGCCGCTGGTCAACGACGCCGCGCTGCGCGGCCACCCGAACTTCGGCGGCATCGCCTGGCACGACTACGGCGGCAGCCCGACGCAGATGACCACGGTCCACAACCAGTTCCCGAACGTCAACCAGTACTTCACCGAGCACTCCGGCGGCACCTGGGTCGGCAACCAGCATTCCGAGGACATGTACGACCTCATCGAGTACTTCCGCAACTGGGGCCGGTCCTGGACCAAGTGGAGCCTCGCCGTCGACCAGAACATGGGTCCGCACAACGGCGGCTGCGGCACCTGCACCGGCCTGATCACCGTGCACCGCGGCGACTCGCGCAGCGGCCAGGTCGACTACACCGTCGAGTACTACACGATGGGGCACCTCACCAAGTTCGTCCGCCCCGGCGCCGTGCGCATCGACTCCACCGCCAACGGCACCATCCCCAACGTGGCGTTCAAGAACCCGGACGGCTCGAAGGTGCTCATCGCCTACAACTCCAGCGGCTCGACGCAGACGCTGAAGGTCAACTGGGGCGGCCAGTCGTTCGTGTACAGCCTGCCGACGCGGACCTCGGCGACGTTCACGTGGAACACCGCGACGGGCAACCCGACCCCGACCGCCACGCAGACCGGTGGGGGCGGCACCCGCACCGGGCAGATCACCGGCATCGGCGGCAAGTGCGTCGACGTCGCCGGCGCGAGCTCGGCCAACGGGGCCGCGGTCCAGCTGTACGGCTGCAACGGCACCGGCGCCCAGCAGTGGATGACGGGCAACGCCGACAACAGCCTCCGCGCGCTCGGCAAGTGCCTCGACGTGACCGGCGCCGGCACCGCCGACGGCACGACCGTGCAGCTCTACGACTGCAACGGCACCAACGCGCAGAAGTGGACGGTCAACGCCGGGAAACTGGTGAACACCGGCTCCGGCAAGTGCCTCGACGCGACCGGCAACAGCTCTGCAGACGGCACCCGCCTGCAGATCTGGACCTGCTTCGGCGGTGCCAACCAGCTCTGGACGCTGCCCTAGCGCACCACCGGTGGCGGCGCCCCTCCGCCCGGGGCGCCGCCACCCCCACCGCTTCCCTCACCCCGGAGGAAGATCGTGTCCCGCACCTGAAGGACGTGCACGGGCGCGGCCAACCAGAGCTGGACGCTCGGTCAGGACGGCGGTGACGGTGCCGCCGTCCTGGTGGCGCAGGAACCGGTCGGGGAAGTTCACCGGCAATACATCCATTGTTTTCGAAATCTTGTGTCGAATCGAGGACACCGTCGGCGCGGTGCGTCAACCGGCGGGAGGGGTCGGGCGTCTGGGTCGTGTCATCGCACTCGATCCCTCTGGAAAGGCCACTGCCATGCGGATGACCAAGCTCCGACTGCTGTCCGCCGCCCTGCTGCTCGTCCCGGTCCTGGCCCTGCCGGGCACCGCGACCGCGGCGGACGACCTGCCCGCCCCGACGGGCGTCACGCCCATCACGGGCACCGCGACCGTGCCGCCGTGGGACCCGCACCCGCCGACGTTGGTGGGCGTCCGGACCGGCCGGCACGACGCCTACGACCGCACCGTCTTCGACTTCACCGGCGGCACCCCCGGGTACCGCGTGGAGTACGGCCCGCTCGTCGCCGCCGGCAGCGGCGCCACCATCCCGCTGGCGGGCGCCACGACGCTGCGGGTCGTGTTCGACGGTGCGTTCGCCCACGACGTCGCGACCGGCGCGTCCACGATCGACCTCACCCGGGTGTACGACCCGCGCCTGCCGACCTTGCGCCAGATCAAGTCCGGCGGCGCGTCCGAGGGGTACATCAGCTTCGGTCTCGGGCTCGCCGACGGGGTCGGCTTCCGGGTGCTGCGGCTGACGAACCCGCCGCGGATCGCGGTGGACGTCGCGCACCAGCCCACCCAGCCGTTCACCACCGAACGGTTCCTCGGCGGCGCCGGCACCGCGGCACAGGTCCAGATCGCCGGCGTGCGGTCGGCCGCGCACCCCGGCTACGACCGCGTGGTCCTCGACCTGGCCACGGCGACCACCCCGCTGATCAGCGTCGCCTACACCGTCCCGAACCCGACGACGATCCACGTCGGCCTCACCGCCGCCACCACCCAGCGCGGCGTCGTCACCGGCCCGAACCCCACGCCGACAGGCCTGTCCCAGGCACAGTCGGTGTCGTTCGCCGTCTACGACAACGGCACCGTGTCGGCGTTCATCACCACCCACCACCGCACCGGCTACCGGGTCATGCTCCTGACCAACCCGACCCGCCTCGTCGTGGACATCGCCTACTGAGCCCGCGTCGGGCGGCGGTGAACCGCGCCGGCGACGGCGCGGGGGGCACCCCCGGGGGGAGCCCCCCGGGCCCGGGGGGGGGGGCGCCCCGCCCCGGGGACATCCCGGCGAGCCACCACGACGGAAGCACGGGCGATTGGACATTGAGATGGGAAGAGCGTCGGGGGGGGGAAGAGTGTGTGTAACGGGGTGTATATCTCGGTGGTGTACGAGTCAGTAAGA